>NZ_VKLR01000016.1:0-97863 GCF_007280595.1 Psychrobacter sp. YGAH215
TGTATTCTTGGTCGAAAACAATAGATTAGTGAGGTGCTCTTCTTTTTTCAATCACTTTCGAAGTTGAGAGTGGGGTTTAATAGGGTTTGCATTAAATATATAAATCAAGATATCTAAGTATTGGTTTTGTTTAAGTAGCCTTATTATAATATTAATAAATATTCAATAAATTTCATATAATATTATAAAAGAGTGTTTTTTCTTCCACAGCGCTATAAATATCCAATATTTTATAAAACCTTGAATTTACACTATAAATAAAATGAACTTTTGTAAAAATATTTCTTTTAGGTCGATAAAAGTATTGAATTTCATTAAATATTGCTTTATTGTACCCGTATCAATTTTACTGAAAATGACAATGCTATAATGTTATAGTCTGACTATTGCACTATAGAATTTTACGTTGACATAAAGGATACGGTTTGGTAATCTGACCGTTAAGCTGATCTCTTGCTACGAGCTGTAGTTGATAGCGAAACACACTATATTGTCTACACCTGAGTAGTTCTTACATTGATACAAGGATATGAACATGAAACAAAAGTATTTAGCAGTAGCTCTGAGTGCTGTTTTTGCAGCAACGGCTCTAACTGGTTGTGGTAGCGATAGCGATAATAGCTACAATAACACTCCTACACCGACTCCAACACCAGCTCCAACTCCAGAGCCTACGCCTGAACCAACTCCAGAGCCTACGCCTGAACCAACTCCAGAGCCTACGCCTGAACCAACTCCAACTCCAGAAGAGCCACCTGTTGTAGGTGATCCAGAAGACAACGTTGGTGAAGCAGCAACTGATCCACAAGCTAATGTACCAACTGTTGGTGGTCAGCAATACGTTCGCGGCGAAACTGCAAAATTTGACCGTGAATTAAACCCTGATAATGCTAACAGTGGTAACGCTACTGTACTAAACAGTAAAACCCTCCAAAACGAAAAGATGGACAACATTGTTGTTGGTCGTGAGACAGTTGAACGTCTAGGCGTAAAAGAATCATTATTACGTTATGTTGGTAAATCAGTTGATGGTTTCTCTGACAAAACAGAAGCTGAAACTACTTCACTACAAGTAACTAATGCTGCTAACGGTATCAATGTTGAGAGTGGTAACTTTACGACTAATGGCTTGGTTAGTATCGATAAAATCGGTGCTACTAATCAGTTTGCAGTAACTGGTCAAGAAGACAGAGTAACTGGTATGCAAACTGCTATTGCTGATGGTTCAACTCTAAGCACGCGTATCTTCGGTAACAAATCTGTTGACCTTAACAATGCTGCTGACAAAAACAGTGCTCGTTTCTTAGGTAAAGCTGATGCAAACGGTAACCTAGATATTACCGGCCTAGACTTAACTCCTGCACAAAATGGAACACGTAATAAGTTTGAAACTACCAAGCTTAACAACGTACAGTATGGTCGTGTAACTTCTAGCATCGATAAACTAGCAGATTCTGAACTTACTGCAGGTACTAAGTACTATCAGTCTGTACTTGTAGACGAAAGAAATCCGGTTAAAGCAGGAAACGGTACTGTAGATACATATTTCTACCGTGGTACCGGTGAGACTACTGTTGCTCAGATGGATGCTTTACAAGCCAAAGGCGGTAAAGTTGAATATGCTGGCCATGCACTAATGTATGGTATCGACAATGCATATCACGGCAACCTAGGTGACCCAGATAGTAACTCATTCGGTGGTACTGATAAGCCTGTAGCAGGTAAAGGTAACTTCGTACAAGCTACGGTTGATATGGGTAACAGAACTGTAGAAGGTAACATCTTTAACGTTTGGGAAGTTACTCCAGCTGAAGGTGCTAACGTCTTTAAACAAGATAAACTTGTAAACTTCAATGGTCAGATCTTTGGTAACACTGCTAAAGGTGAATCACAATTAGCCTATGGTGACAAAGATAAAGGTGCCTTTAAAGGTAGCTTCTACGGTAACCAAGCGCAAGAGTTCGGTGGTTCTGTAAACTCTGTTGAAACAAAGTATGGTGATGCAGCATGGGGCGGTGTATTTGGCGCTAACCAAGTAGTAGCACCAACCATTAATCCAGAAGACGGTAATGCTAACCAAACTGAGTAATAGTTAATTTGTTATACATTAGCTAACAAACAAACGACCACCTAGCGTGGTCGTTTGTGTATCTAAGGATTGACAAATTACCAATTGGAGCATTTATGCAATATTTCCGACACTCTAGTGTTACCAGCACTTTGGCTTTAGTGATAGGGTGTATTTCTATAAACACTCAAGCTGCTGAAGCTCCTTTATCTCCTCAAGACAATTCAATAGAATCTATTAATAAAGAAATTGGCGAAGTGCGTCCTGACGATTTTGAGCGGCTTTCTACTGAGCTACCTTCAGAGGATGGCGGCCCAAAAATGAGTAAAGAAGAAACCATTATTTACCTAAAAGCCCACCCAGATGAGTTTGAAAATTTGTTAGGTAATTTACTAAAACAAGCTAACGCTGATTCTTTAGAAGAGCTATTGCCGTATTATAAGCAAGTACCTAATTACGATCCCTCAGTTGTAGAATGGGGTACTGCAATTATTGAAGCAAAAAAAGGCAATCTAGATGAAGCGGTTAGTATTTATCGCAAAATCAATGCTCAATTACCCGAAGTCAAAGTATTAAGATTTCAGCTTGCTATGGCGTTATTCTACAATCGCCAGTTTGATGCTGCTCAATCTGAATTTGAAAGGTTGCGTGGTGATGCTACTACAGATGCCGATGTTAAGGTAATCAATAAATACTTGGACGCTATCAGTTCACAAGATCGTTGGAGCTTTAATGCTTCAGTTTCTTACCTAAATGATAGTAATATTACTAACTCACCAAAGCCTGGTACAAGTATAGTTAGAGAAGATGGTTCAGTCCTTACTTATACTTCTCCTAGAGAAACGGGTAAAGGTTTGGACTTTAGTGTCTCTGGTGATAGAAAGTGGCTTTATGATAATAAAATGTATACCGCTTTACATCTGAATAGCTATGGCAAGTATTATTGGGATAATAAAGACTATAATGACATTACGGCAGGTGTCGGTGTTGGAGTAGGTTATCAGAATGCGACTACTGAAGTAGAGTTAGTACCATTTTATAACAAACGTTGGTATGCTCAAGGGAAAAGTGGTGATGGTGAATTAAGTAGTTACGCAGATACTACAGGTATAAGGGCGAGTGTTAATCAATGGATTAGTCCAAAAGTACGTTATCAAGCTCTGGCGCGTTATGCGAAATCAGATTATATTGATAAGTATGATTATAATGACGGTGAAGATTGGTTATTAGCTAATACCGCTATTTACTTTCCAAATGGCCAACAATTCTGGACATTTGGGGTAGATTATTCTACTCGCGATTCTGAAGATGATTCATTAGCGTACGATCGTCCAGGTGTTAGAGTAGGCTGGGGACAAACGTGGCCAAAAGGTTATACTACAAGATTAGATCTTGGTTATGCTGAACGTAATTACGATGGGGAAGATTTCTTCGGCATTCAGCGTGAGAACAAAGAGTATACAGCTGGTATTACAGCTTGGAATAGAGGTTTTTCTTTCTTAGGACTGACACCAAGATTAAGTTGGAACTATAGTAAAGTAACCAGTAATTCACCTTTTGAAGAATATGATAAGAACGACGTATCAGTCGAATTGACCAAAGCGTTCTGATTTTTGCTATTAATAGATATAAGAGATATTAACTTATGCGCCGTTCGCTACCCATTTTTATAGGATTGCGCTTCACTCGTTCAGAAAATGCTAATAAGTTTTTATCTTTTATATCATCAGTTTCTATGGCAGGTTTAATACTTGGCGTTGCTGCTTTAATTGTGGTGACGTCAGTCTTAAATGGCTTTGAAGAAGCGCTATCTAAAAAAATATTAGGAATGGTGCCACAAGCTGCCGTTTACTCGTCCTTTCCTTTAGATGACTGGAAGCCGTTTGCGCAAGTGATAGAAAATAATGACAGCAATGTCATAGCCACGGCGCCTTTTGTGCAGGCTCGAGGTATGTTGTCTTTAAATGGAGAAGTCAATAGCACCATCATAAATGGCATTGAGCCAACTTCTCATGCGAACGTATCTATTCTTGAACAAAGTATGGTAGCAGGCGATTTTGACAGTTTAGATTCTGGTGCTAACAGCATTATCTTAGGCAAATATGTCGTTGATAAGTATGCTTTAAAGCTCGGTGATGAAGTCGGTATTATAATCTCTAAACCTTCTAATTCTACAGTCGGTATGACACCTAGCTTTCATACTTATACGCTGACGGGCGTCTTTCATGTCAGTCAAGAGATAGATAAATGGATGAGTTATATCGCCATGGATGATGCTTCCGATGCGGTAGGTTTAAATCATGGTGCAACTGGTGTTCGTCTAAATTTAAAAGATGTTTTCACTTCTCAGAACTCAGCTAAGCAAGCATTAGCTAGTGTCTCTAGTCACGCTTCTACGCTCGAAGGTGTCGAAAAGAGTCTTAGATTTTCTAGTGGAGACTGGACACAAACTCATGGTAGTTTATACACCTCAATCCGTATGCAAAAAACAATGATGTCGTTACTTCTGTTTCTCATCATTTTAGTTGCCGCATTTAATGTTATTTCAACATTAGTCATGAGCGTTACAGAAAAAAGAGCTGATGTGGCGATATTAAAAACTTTTGGCGCGTCATCAAGTCTGATTTCCCGTATATTTATCGTTCAGGGGGCTGTTATTGGCGTATTGGGGGTAATTATTGGTTTAGCCTTAGGTATTGGTCTTTCGCTTATTATTCCTAGTGTATCAGCTTGGATCAATGTCACTTTTGATTTAGGGCTTTTTGATAATTACTTTGTGGAGTCATTACCTTCCAAAATTAAACTCATAGATATACTGCTTATCTTGATATTTTCTTTAGTTGTCGTTTTATTATCTACTCTATATCCGGCATACAGTGCTGCTAAAGTTGAACCTGTACAAGCATTAAAAGGTGAATAATTACCTATAACATTATCTGCTTCTGAATTTAGTTAATATAGTATATGAAAACATTCAGTCTCATACTTTTGCCATCTTCTTTGTCACTTGTAGTTCGAATTCTACATGATATTCGACTTTAATTTACGATAGTAAAATGCGAATCAGTTGCTAAACCTGCTCCATTATTCTCTTCAATCCTCTAAGATTCTTTCAATGCTTTATAAGTCTCACCTCCCGTAAAATCCTCCTTCAAAATCCCCGCTTTTCAGTCATTTTCTCATGACACAATTCTATTATCATGAATTTAACTCATCTTAGATTTAAATAGTATCATTTTTATTCATGATCGCGTTCGGGTATGATTTATCTCATATACAAATTTGGTTTTATCTCACACAATGAGAATAGGGTAGCGGATTATCATGAGTAAACAATTTACATATTCGATCTCGAGCATTCGTTTTGATGAAAACTATCATCCGGCAGATAGCACGCGTCTGACCACGAACTTTGCCAATTTGGCGCGCGGTGAGCAGCGTGAAGAAAATCTGCGTAAAACACTAAGAATGATTAATAATCGTTTTAACGCTTTGGCGCATTGGGATAACCCAACCGCCGACCGTTACTCTGTTGAAGTTGATATTATTTCAGCAGATTTAGATATTGAAGGTAATGGCGATACTTTTCCGGTCATCGAAACGCTAAAAACCACGATCGTCGACCATAAAGACAATACCCGTATCGACGGTATGATTGGTAATAGCTTTTCCTCTTATGTACGCGATTATGACTTTAGCGTTGTCCTATTAGAGCATTTCGATAAAAACCCGTCATCGCCACCGCCGGCAGATTTTGGTGACTTACATGGCAAACTGTTTCAGTATTTATTGAATTCAGAAGCCTATCAAGCCAACTTTACCAAACAGCCGGTCATTTGCCTGAGTGTATCAACCAGTAAGACCTATCATCGTACGATTAACCAGCATCCGGTGTTAGGGGTTGAATACCGACAAGACGAATATTCTTTAACTGACGATTATTTTCATAAAATGGGCTTAACCGTGCGCTATTTTATGCCGGCCGGTAGTGTCGCACCTTTAGCGTTTTATTTTGCTGGTGACTTATTGACTGATTACACTGACCTTGAGCTCATCAGTGCGATTGCAACTATGGAAACTTTCCAAAAGATTTATCGTCCTGAAATCTATAATGCCAACTCGACGGCGGGACAGGTATATCAGCCCAGTTTAAAATATCAAGATTATTCACTGACGCAAATCGTTTATGACCGTGAAGAGCGTAGCCAGATGGCAGTGAAGCAAGGTAAGTTTACGCAAGAGCAGTTTATCAAGCCTTACCAAGCGATTCTTGAAGAATGGGCGGCAAGCTATGAGGTGAATGAGCACGCGGCAGAAGCATGTGCGGATAAAGAGTACGCTGCCTAACTATTTTCAACCTAGATACGTTCAATTTAAATACTATCAATCTAGCCGAAATGAGAACACCAAAAAATAAGAAGACAAATGTTATGACACTGCTATTACCAACACAAAAGTTATTACCGACACAAAGATTATTACCAACCTCAACCGCTGGCAGCTTGCCAAAACCGTCTTGGCTAGCTGAACCGGAAAAAATTTGGTCACCTTGGGCTTTAGAGGGCGAGCAACTGCTCGAAGCCAAACAAGATGCGCTACGGGTGTCATTACAAGAGCAATTGCAGGCAGGGATTGATATTGTCAGTGATGGCGAGCAGACACGTCAGCATTTTGTGACTACCTTTATTGAACATCTTGATGGTGTCGATTTCGAAAAGCGTGAAACGGTTAAAATTCGCAATCGTTATGAGGCAAGTGTTCCGTCAGTTGTGGGTAGCGTAAGTCGTCAAAAAGCTGTGTTTGTTGACGATGCCAAATTTTTACGCTCGCAAACCGATCAACCTATCAAATGGGCGTTGCCCGGCCCAATGACGATGATTGATACCTTATATGATGGTCATTATAAAAGCCGTGAAAAACTGGCTTGGGAATTTGCCAAAATTTTAAATCAAGAAGCGAAAGATTTAGAAGCGGCTGGTGTGGACATCATTCAATTCGATGAACCAGCGTTTAACGTGTTTTTTGATGATGTTAACGACTGGGGTATTGCCACTTTAGAGCGTGCTATCGAAGGGTTAAAGTGTGAGACGGCGGTGCATATTTGCTACGGCTACGGTATCAAAGCCAATACCGATTGGAAAAAAACTTTAGGGACAGAGTGGCGTCAATATGAGCAAGCCTTTCCAAAATTGCAGCAGTCAAATATCGATATTGTCTCGCTGGAGTGTCAAAACTCGCATGTACCGATGGATTTGATTGAACTGATTCGCGGTAAAAAGGTAATGGTCGGCGCCATTGATGTGGCAACCAATAATATCGAAACACCGGAAGAAGTAGCAGATACGTTACGTAAAGCGCTGCAATTTGTCGATGCAGATAAGCTTTATCCTTCGACCAACTGCGGCATGGCACCGTTATCTCGCCAAGTTGCACGCGGCAAATTACAAGCCTTGAGCGCAGGTGCAGCTATTGTACGTAAAGAGCTTAGCGTTTAGCATTTCTTAACAAAGCTTACCTTGTTTAAACCCATGAGTGACCTCAGTTATCAATGTACTTAAAGATTAAAGTACTTAAAGATTAAAATTTAGGAGTTAAGTCATGATTGAAGCAACTGATTTTAGAGATGCCATGTCTCTATTACCGACAGCGGTCAATGTGATCACCACAAAAGGTGACTCTGGCTGTCATGGGTTTACCGCCTCGGCGGTCTGTAGCGTGACCGATACACCGCCAACCTTGCTTGTCTGTATGAATCAGAGCTCGCGCTCACACGAACATTTTCTTGAAAACAAAACGTTAAGTGTCAATGTCTTAGGTACGCAGCACGAACCCATATCTAATGCCTTTGCCTCCAAACTATGCTCAGAAGAGCGTTTTTGTCACGGTGCTTGGACGACATTAACCACAGGTGCCCCTGTTTTAGAGGATGCGCTGGTCAGTTTTGATTGTGAAATTGATGACATTCAACAAGTCGGTACACACAGTATTTTTATGTGCCGCGTGGTCGCTATCAAACAAGGTGTGAGCGATGAAAGTTTGGTGTATTTCAATCGCTCGTACCATCAAGTGGGTCAAACAGAAATCGTTTAACCTACTTTTAAAGCCCTTGTTATTTAACTAAAACTATAGCTAACTGAGAAGTAACTATCCTGTGGAAATACTCATTTTTTTAATAATAGGCGCGCTAGCAGGATTTGCTGCCGGGCTTTTTGGTGTGGGCGGTGGCACGATTATTGTGCCTTTATTGTTTGTCGTTTTTACCCAAATGGATTACAGCCCTGACAGCATTATGCATTTAGCATTAGGGACGTCATTGGCGACTATTATTGTCACCTCTATCAGCTCGCTTATGGCACACAATAAAAAAGGCGCTGTGATGTGGCCGGTGTTTAAAAATCTGGCACCAGGTTTAGCGCTAGGTTGTTTCTTAGGCGCGGGAATCGCAGGGCAGATATCTGGGTTGTATCTTCAGCTGATTGTTGGGGTTTTTTTACTGTGGGTTGCTTATAAGATGTTTTTTGCCGGTAAAAAACCTGTTGCTAATCATTCTAGTGGCGCTAATGATGTCAGTAGCGCCAACTACGCCAATCCAGTACTACCCTCAAAACCTAAGCAATTAGCAGCAGGCGGGGTTATTGGTGTCGCTTCTGCTATCTTTGGTATTGGCGGTGGCAGCTTAACCGTGCCTTATCTCACGCGTTATAATGTGGTGATGCAAAAAGCGGTTGGGACTTCAGCGGCGTGCGGGTTGCCGATTGCTATAGCCGGTGCATTAGGGTTTATGTTTTTTGGCATGCAGCAGCAAGTCGATGTGCCTAATACCATTGGCTTTGTACATATTTATGCCTTTTTAGGCATTAGTATTATGAGCTTTTTTACCGCAAAATTAGGCGCAAAAGTCGCTCATATACTATCGCCAGAACTATTAAAAAAATGCTTTGCGGTATTATTAACGGTGGTGGGATTTTATTTTCTGTATAAAGGGCTGGTTTAATTATTCATGTTTGTATAATAGGGCGTGTTTTCATTTAGAATGAGGATGCGCCCTAATCATATTATTTTGGCTAATTAGGTTCAACAAAGATAATTATGTTCAATAAACTTAAAGCATTGATTCTACTTTTATCTTTTCTCACAGTCATTGCCTGTTCGAATGATAATTCGGTTTTAGCTCGTGATGAAAAGGTTACCACAGCTAGCAATCACGAGCGCGATGTACAGGAGATGTATCATAATATTGATACATTAAAAAGAGAGCTGCCAAGCGTAATTGATGAAGTCACTACGTTAGAAAAGATTGATTTTGATGGAACAACGGTTACTTTCGGTTATCGGCTAAAGATATCTGATTATAATGTTTCTAAAAGAAAAGAGCTTGAAACGGCAATGCGTAATGAACATACTAAGTTAGCCTGTGCAGAAGCAGAAGTTATGCAAGGGATAAATAAGGGATTTGATTATCAGTATAGTTATTACGATTTAGATGATAGTAAGGTGGCTAGTTTTGAGGTCACAAAAGACATTTGCGACAACCTAAATAAGGCTGACTCTGAAATTGAAATAGGGACATAATCAACTCTGGGTTACTTTGCTGCTGCATATAATATTTATACTGAAATATATCCAAATTGTTGAAATTTTTTATGTCCATTATAAAAAAATGCTTTGCTATCTATATGGTACTAGACAGCAAAGCATTTAGTGTTATACAATATTAAGCTAAAAAAGCCTTTAGAATCAAATACTTATCCTACTCGACTGTTACGCTTTTGGCCAAATTTCTAGGCTGATCGACATCCGTACCACGCATCACCGCGACATGATACGACAACAACTGCACCGGTACGCTATAAACGATAGGAGCAAGCGTCTCGCAAACCTCAGGGACATAAACCACGTGCATTCTATCTTCTGCGACCATCTTACTTTCTTCACTAGCAAATACAAACAGCTCACCATGACGCGCATGTACTTCTTGCATGTTTGCTTTTAGCTTATCAAACATACTGTCTTTTGGCGCAAGTACCACGATAGGCATGTCTTTATCGACCAACGCTAATGGGCCGTGTTTTAGCTCACCGGCGGCATAGCCTTCTGCGTGAATATAAGAGATTTCTTTTAGCTTCAATGCGCCTTCTAAGGCGATTGGGAATTGTAAACCGCGACCTAAGAATAAGCAGCTTTTCTTATATTCAAAGTGCTCACTCATGACTTTGATAGGCGCATCGAGTTGTAAGCTGGCATGTAGTTGCCCGCGTAGCGCTTGTAATTTGCCCAGCAAGGTGGTTAATTTTTCACCTGTCATACGCGTTTGTACAACACCCACTTTTAATACCAGTAACATCAACGCGGCAAGCTGAGTGGTAAAGGCTTTGGTAGAAGCAACGCCAATCTCAGGGCCGGCAAGCGTTGGTAAAAAGATATCGGTTTCACGTACCAAAGATGAGGTCGGTACATTACATAAAGCCAAGCTGACGAGGCCTGCTGGCGTATGTTTTTGGATATCGCGTAGCGCCGATAAGGTATCCGCGGTTTCGCCTGATTGCGAGATGCAAATGACCAAGGTGTCATCGACGACCACTGGATTGCGGTAGCGGAACTCACTAGCCACTTCAACCGAACACGGCACGCGAATCAGGCTCTCAAACCAATATTTTGCGACCAAACCTGAATGATAACTGGTGCCACAAGCGATGACTTGAACATTCTTGATACCTTTTAACTGCGCTTCATGACGCTGCAAAAAGTCATCACGCAGCTTAGACGGCTCATCAAAGTCTAACGCCATCTCAATCGTACGGGCAACCGCATCTGGCTGCTCATAGATTTCTTTGAGCATATAATGTTTGAACTCGCCTTTATCAGCATTATGCTGGGCGGCATCAATCTCGTGTATCTGGCGTTTTACTTTTACGCCGTCTGCATAAACTTCAATACTATTACGGGTTAATTTGGCGATATCGCCTTCTTCTAGGTACATAAAGCGATTGGTCACAGGCAAAAGCGCCAATTGATCAGAGGCAATAAAGTTCTCACCGATACCTACACCGATGACCAAAGGCGACCCTAAACGGACGGTAATCAGCTCGTCTGGGCAATCAATATGCACAATGCCAAGGGCAAACGCGCCATGTAATAACGGAATAACTGCGCGTACCGCTTCTAGTAAATCAGGCTTATTTTTGTAGATATCATTGATTAGATGAGCGACGACTTCGGTATCAGTTTGCGAGGTAAACTCGTAGCCTTTAGCAATCAGCTCTTCTTTTAGCTCAGCATAGTTCTCAACGATACCATTGTGTACCACGGCGATTTTGCCAGATACATGTGGATGGGCGTTACGCTGTGCAGGTTCGCCATGCGTGGCCCAGCGCGTATGTGCAATACCGATATGACCGTCGAAAAATTCAGGATTGACGGCGACGGCATCGACCAACGCTTGTACTTTGCCCACTTGGCGCTCGCGATGTAGCTCGCCATTACGGATAACAGTCAGACCAGCAGAGTCATAACCACGGTATTCTAGGCGTTTAAGGCCTTCAAGTAAGATATTGGCAATATTCCGCTCAGCAACTGCTCCAACGATTCCACACATAATTATTCCTTAAATTTTATGTTCTCATACCATGTGATTTTGAAAGTTGCCAACACATGGATAATCATTAATCTGTAAATATAAATAAGCAGCACCACAAATTATTGTCGTACTGCTTTAGTGGTTTTACCATCATTTTATCGAGTCAACTATCAGCGCCGCCTTTATTTTTTAGTTGGACGCTGAAAGTCATTTTTTTGTGTTTGGCGCGCACGGCCAAAGGCTAAGGCGCTATCATCGACGTTTTTGGTAATCACTGAGCCTGCCGCAACCGTAGCGGTATCACCAATGGTAACTGGCGCAACCAAGCTGGCGTTAGAGCCGATAAAGGCATTGTCTTCGATGATGGTTTGCGATTTATTGACGCCGTCGTAATTACAGGTAATCACGCCCGCACCGATATTGACATTTGTTCCAACCGTCGCATCACCCACATAACTTAAATGATTGACCTTGCTACCTTGACCGATAATCGATTTTTTAATCTCGACAAAATTACCTACTTTACTGTTATTAGACAAAATAGTATCAGGGCGCAAATGGGCGAAAGGTCCAATATCGACGCCGTTTCCAATGTGCGCACTGTCAATGACGCAGTACGGCTTTAGGTGACAGGCATTGCCAATGTGCGCATTTTTAATCACACAGCCAGCTTCGATATAAACGTTGTCACCTAAGACACAATCACCCTCAAACACAACGCCCACATCGACGAATACATCTTGGCCTGCGATCAAGCTGCCACGAATATCAACGCGCGTCGGATCGGCAAACTGGACGCCAGCTTCTTGCAGGTCAGCAACCAACTTACCTTGCCACGTACGCTCCAAGCTGGCAAGCTGTTGGCGGTTATTGACGCCTTCAATCTCAAAGCTATGTTCAGGCTCGATGGCGACAATATTAATCCCTTCAGCAACCGCCATCTTAACAATATCGGTGAGATAGTATTCTTGCTGCGCATTGTCGTTAGACAGCTTCGGTAGATATTTATGCAATAATGCATTATCAACGCAGTAAATACCGCTATTAATCTCTTGGATCTTTTGTTCATCGGCGTTGGCATCTTTTTGCTCAACGATGGCTTCAATATTGCCCTCTTTATCGCGTTTGATACGACCAAGACCAAATGGGTTGTCTACTGTTAGCGTCAACATCGACATACCATCAGTATTGGCAGATTTTAAAGCTGTTAACGTCTGGCAGCTGACCAATGGCACATCACCATATAAAATCAGACTTTGGCCTTCTTTTGGTAACTCAGATAGGGTGACTTTTACTGCATGGCCCGTACCTAACTGCTCAGTCTGGGCAATCCACGTAATCGGCAAATGAGCATATTGCTCATTAATGTCTGCTTGCACTTGCTCGCCGCCAAAACCATGGACAATAATGGTGTCATCAACGGTCAATTGATGACAAGTATCAAGCACATGACCCAATAATGACTTGCCAGCCAGTGTCTGTAGCACTTTTGGCTTGGCTGATTGCATACGCGTGCCTTTACCAGCCGCGAGGATAATTACTGAAAGAGGAGCTGTCATAGTATTCCTAAAAAAGAGCCTACAAATGTAACAAAATATAATTCTGAATTATAACGCAAATTACGACTTAACTAAAACGCTATGTCGTGACATCTTTGTAAACTGATTATGACATTAGCTGTCTATAGATATAAATTAAACAGCAGGCGTTCAGAAAATCTAACCGCTAAATAGGTGAGCGATATAAAAGGCGATAAAGTAGAATTATTTATGGTAAAAACATTTATTTGAGGTTTAAAGGACAAACTTAAGATTAAAAGCTAAAAGAGAAGATAAAGGTATAAATAATCACCCAAACGGCTGCCGCCATCACTCCCGCAATAATATCGTCGAGCATAATACCCAGACCGCCCGCGACTTTTTTATCTGCCCAGCCAATCGGCGGCGGCTTAATAATGTCAAAAAAGCGAAATAATATAAAGGCGATAATAATCGCTACGATAGTAGGTATTTGGATGATATTTTGCCAAAAACTGCCGTTAGCGATACCCATATAAGACAGCGGCAGTAGGGTAAGCCACATACCAGCCCACTCATCCCAAACGATGTGCGGATTATCGTGACCGCCCATCAGCTCTGAGGTACGACCGCATATCGCATTACCAAGTAAGCAAGCTAAAATAGTAATCATCAAAAACGGCACAAAGCCTAGGCTTAATAATGGTATCGCAACGATTAAAGCGCCAACCGTACCCCAAGTGCCGGGTGCACGGCGCGGCAGACCGCTACCTAGACCGATACCAAGCCAATAAACCAAACGATCAAACGCGCTGGCATTGGCGGGTAGAGGCGGGCAATCATTGGCTTGTCGGATATCAGGCTTAGATAGGTTGTGATCAATCATGGGTTAACCTGCAAAATGTTGGTAACCCGTCAGATTGGGCCAAGTAGGAAATGGGGCGGGATGCGTCGGTGTGACTGGCTGTCCTTGATAAAAAATCTCGGGTCGTACATTTTTAGCAGCATCTGCCTTATTTACGGCTATGACTTCACCGATACAGGTCACAGGCGTGTCGCTATTATTATCAATCGGTGGCTCGATATGGGCAGGCAAGGTAAAAGCCAGCTCATAATCATCGCCGCCCGCCAACTGACATAATAAGCGTTCAGATAGACCAACGCTTGATAATGCTTTACTGGTAGGCAGCTGCTCAAGGTGAATGCGCATACCAACGGCGCTTTGCTCACAGATATGCCCAAGGTCTTGATACAGACCATCAGAGATATCTATCATCGAAGTTGCGCCAATTGTTGCCACTGCTGCCCCTAAGGCAATACGCGGCGTTGGCATATGCAACCGATGGGCAAGCTCAATACCGATAGCAGTATTAGGATGCTGTAGCGCATAAGCAGCATCGCCAAGCGACCCTGAGACATAGATTTTATCGCCGACTTGCGCGCCTGAGCGGTAGACAGCCGGAATGTTTGCAGCCAGTAATCCTTGCGCGCTGACACTAAGCACTAATCTATCACTGCGCGTGGTATCACCGCCAATAAGCGTGACACTAAATAGCTGGCAGGCGTGAAATAAACCTTTGGCAAATTCAGTCAGCCATTGCTCATTCGCCAAATGCTCAGGTAAGGCCAAGGCCAATAGAATACTATGCGGCGTTGCGCCCATCGCAGCAATGTCTGAGACATTCACTGCGACCGCTTTATAGCCGATTTGAAAGGCTAATTCGTTTACGTCATTCCAATCAGCGCTAAAGTGCCGCCCTTGAACGAGGGTATCAATACAGCTAACCAAGTGTGCACCTGCAGGCAAGCTCATTACCGCCGCATCATCACCAATGCCTTTTTCGATATTGTGTGCTTCGGCAGTGCTGGACAATGACGGTGCAGCTTGTATTTGCGCAAATATACGCTCAATCAGCTCAAATTCGTTCATGGCTAGTCTTTATTGTTTTCATTAGGAGTAACAAGGTTTGAATCATGTAAGCCTACGTCAGCTGCGTCACTATTCTCATCTTTGCTAACCCCATTAGTAGCCCCATTTTTTTCTAAAGAGTTTTCTTCTACAGCGCTTTCTTCTGCAGATTTGTCATTAACGATATTATTTGGCGTTTCATTTTTTGCGGCGTCGTTTTTCTTATTGATCTTATAGTCCATAATATTTGCTAGAGCTTTACTCGCGCTATTGCGTTTAACACTGGCATTATTGGCACTGATACGCGGTTTGTTTGAGGCGGTAGACGTACTATCGACATCAGATTCAGCAGTGCTTTCGCTAGCTTCTTCAACAGCAGTAGATTGAGCTTCAGTCTGCTTAGTATTTGCTTGAGTCGCCGCTTTTTGTGAGGTGCGTAGATTGGCTTTGCTGTCGGCTTCGACTTCAAGCGCGCGCAATTCAATCGCCATTTTATCAAGGACGGCATTAATCAATTTATGCGCGTCAGTAGCGCCGAAATGATTGTTTAGCTTCATCGCTTCATCAAGCACGACTTTATACGGAATCTCTAAGCGGTTTTGTAGCTCATACGCCCCAATCAATAAAATGGCATGTTCGACGGTATCGAGTTTGTCGATGTCACGATCAAGGTGCTGACTGATTAGCGCATCGAGAGCGTCAATCTGCTCTGGAATATCGCGCATCATTTCATGATAGTAGCCGATATGAACGGTATGCATGGCATTGGTCGCGCGCGTACGGGCAGCGATATCATGCGGCGCATTGTCCTTCCAGCCAAGCTTGCCATCGATATCAAAACGGCGATCGGTAACCAACCACTCATATAGGCCTTGCATCGCAAAGCGACGAGCCTTACGCACAGCAGTGTGGCTAGTCTTATAAGTCGTTTCACTCATATCAAAGGTTTGCTCACCCGCGCTGCTGCTCGCGATACGAGTAGCTTCAGCTTGTGCATCATTGGCTTGGGCGGTTTTTGCAGCGCTAATGGCGCGCTTGAGTTGGTCAGTCATAGGGGGTCAATACCTAAATTTTAAATAACTATTATTTTAAACAACTATCTTGGCGCAAATAACAAGCTTGGCAAAGACAGCAAGTTGTAAGAAATAGTATAAAAGTTGTTAAATAGTAGACGACTGGCAGGCTGTGACAGTCAGATATTAAAACGGTGCTTTATAGAACTGTTTATAGTACTTTGTACTATCATATTGGCGCTGCGGTCTATATCAAAAGTGACATCAGTCGCAGCGCCAATTAAATAACGAATAAAGCTTTATAAAATGAAGATTTAATTATGCGTCATCATTATTATCATAGTCATCAGCAATGTCTAACTGTGATAGAACCGCTAGCATCTCAAGCACAACCATCGCTGCTTCTGAGCCTTTATTACCGGCTTTGGTACCAGAGCGCTCAATCGCTTGCTCGATGCTGTCAGTGGTCAATACACCGTTGGCAACAGGGATATTATAATCAATTGCAACGCTGCTTAAACCTTTGGCAGATTCGCTAGCGACAAAGTCAAAATGCGGCGTGCTACCACGGATAATCGCACCTAGAGCAATGATGGCATCAAAGCGATCAGACTCAGCGGCGCGCTGAGCAACGAGTGGCAACTCAAAAGCACCCGGCACGCGAATCACGGTAATGTTGCTACCCAAAACGCCATGGCGAAGTAGGGCATCGATTGCGCCATCTACCAATGACTCAACGACAAAACCGTTAAAACGACCGACGACGATACCAATGCGGGCATCTTCATTTTGATGTAAATTGCCATCGATATGGGTAATATCATTGCGCTGCTGTTGTAAATTTGACATAAGAAAATCCTTTGGGTAAGTAGCGTTTAAAACAAAATTTTTATGTAAAATCTCGATTGTTTTCAATAGTTAACTGAAAAAAATAAATAAGTAGCGCTATGATACCATTTTTTGCATAGGCATTGATATTTTAGCAATCTTAAAGACGCATCTGTATGCCTTGCGCGGCCATATATGCTTTGGCCTCTTGCACGGTATATTCGCCAAAGTGAAAAATGCTGGCCGCAAGTACGGCATCGACGCCGCCTTCTAATACGCCTTCGGCCAAATGTTGCAAGTTACCAACGCCGCCCGAAGCAATGACGGGCACATTCACGCGGCTGGTTATTTGCTGCATTAGAGCCAAATCATAGCCTTTTTTGGTACCGTCACCATCCATTGAGGTGACCAATAATTCGCCAGCGCCGAGAGCAGCCATTTTACTTGCCCAAGCCACGGCATCAATACCGGTTGGCTTACGACCACCGTGGGTGAAAATCTCCCAACGCGGCATGATGATGCCATCAACTTCAATATCTTCAACGCGTTTGGCATCGATAGCCACGACGATACATTGATTACCAAATTTCTGTGCCGCCTCCCCAACGAACTCAGGGGTAAATACCGCCGCAGAATTGATTGCCACTTTATCCGCGCCTGCATTGAGCAAATTACGAATATCAGCGATTTTACGCACACCGCCACCAACTGTTAGTGGTACAAACACGGTTTCAGCCATACGCTCAACGGTATGATAAGTGGTGTCGCGCTCATCATTGGTCGCGGTAATGTCTAAAAAAGTAATCTCATCGGCGCCTTGCTCGTTATAGCGCTTGGCGACTTCAACGGGGTCGCCGGCGTCTTTGATATCGACAAACTGTACGCCTTTGACCACGCGTCCATTATCAACGTCCAAACAAGGGATGATACGCTTTGCTAACATAGGGGTTTTCGCCTTATAATCAATTCATTCTTTTACGCACTAGTCTAGCAAAATCACCGCCATATCAGGCAGCTTTTCGCAAGATTATTATGCTTTTAACCAAAGTTTGCTCATGCGCGGTACAATCACTGTCATTACCGTCGATATTTATCCTATTTACCTTCTTTTAATTGCCATAAGTGAGATGTCATGTCCGTCTATACCCAGTTAACCGATGACCAGTTTGCCGCTTTTTGCCAGCGTTTTGGCGTGTCATTTGCGCGTGCCATTCCGATTACCCAAGGTATCAAAAACTCTAACTGGTTTATTCAGACGACTGACGATGTAGATGGCGCGCACTCTTATGTATTTACTTTATTTGAAGAGCGTCCACCAGAAGACATCGAAAAAATGGCGGTTATCCTTAATCAACTGGATGGTAAATTGCCAGTCGCTGCGCCATTAGCATTGCTTGATTTAGGCGCTGATAGCGCAGAAAAAGGCTATGTCATACGCTATGATAATAAAGCGATTACCCTAGTGCCTTGTTTGGCAGGCGCGCATCCACAGCAAACCACACAAGCGATGTGTTATGAGATTGGCGCCGCTTTGGCCATGCTGCATGAGACTTTGCAAGCACTGCAACCTGCGGAAGAATATGGCGTACCTTTATACCCATGGGCGGAAGTACGCGACCGTGAAATGCAGTTTATGCCCGGTGACGAAGCCAAACTCATGAGCGATATTTGGCGCGCTTACTCAGATTTGCCGCTTGCGACGTTGCCAAGAGGCTTATGCCATTTAGACATGTTCGCCGATAATACCTTATGGGACTTATCGTTAAGTAATAGCCAAAAAGGCGCAGCGCGCTTAACGGGATTATTGGACTTTACCGAAGTCAGCGTCGAGCATTATGTGATGGATATTGCCATTACCATTAATGATTTTTGCACAACGTGGGGCGATGCTGAGCAGGGCGAAACCGTCAATTTTGACCGCAGTAAAATGGCAGCATTTTTGCAAGGCTATGAATCCAAACGTCAGCTTGGCGAGGATGAAAAACGCGCCTTACCAGTGATGCTAGCCAAAGCGGCGGTGATTTTTTGGCTATTGCGTTTAAACGTTATCCACTATAACCGTACCGAAGGTCGCACTGGCGATAATATCATGGTCAAAAACCCTGACCTGATGAAACGCTTAGCGGCTTATCATTGGTCACATGTTGAAAAAGAACAAAATACGGTATTCGTGCTTGAACACGCACGCTGTAAAGACGATGATAAAAACAACGATGTCGAAGACTTTAAATTAATCGGCGTATTTGCGACTGAGCAACAAGCGCAAGCCGCTATCAACCAATTAAAATCACAACCCGGTTTTAAAGAGTACCCAAACGGTTTCCATATTGATGCTTATCCGTTAAATCAAATTAACTGGTCATCAGGTTTTGACTTCTATTAAGTTCATCTGTATTAACAAGATATTTAACTGTTTAAAAGGAATTTACCATGACCGATCAAGTTGATAACTGGCACAAACTGGCACGCTACGATACCAATATGCAAGGCGAGCTGCATGCCAATCTGCTGCGTAACAACGGCATTACGGTGTCACTGCAACCGCTGAGTGCCATGCCCGGTATGAATTCTGGGATTGTGCTGTGGATACAAGATACAGATTTGGCGCATGCGCAGCGTATTTTGGCGAATATCGATACCGATGGGGCAACGCCTTATGAGATGTTTGATGAAATGTCAGAAGCTACTCTAAACCCTACTTTAAATTCTGCAAAAGACAATAACGGCGGTGAAGTATAAATGTGTCAACTCTTAGGAATGAACTGTAATACCCCAACTGATATTGGTTTTAGTTTTGCAGGCTTTCGTCGTCGCGGCGGCATGACCGACAGTCATGAAGATGGCTTTGGTATTGCGTTTTTTGAGCGCAGTGAATGTACCAATAATGATAAAACCGCCAATGCTTCGACTGGTTTGCGACTGTTTCATGACAATCATCCGAGCCATCTATCGCCCGTGGCTGATTTGGTGAATAATTATCCGATTAAAGCCATGAACGTCATCGCCCACATTCGTAAAGCGACCCAAGGGCAGAATTGCTTGGCCAATACCCATCCTTTCGTCCGCGAAGTCTGGGGCGAGCAGTGGGTTTTTGCCCATAACGGACAGATGAATAGCGAATTTATCAAACGCTGTCAGCGCCTGCAAGACAATGGCAATGCCTCACATTGCCAGCCAGTCGGTAATACCGATTCTGAAATGGCGTTTTGTTATCTCGTTAATCGTCTGAAAAGCAGCTTTAAAACCCGCCCAGATGATCAAACGCTGTTTAATTTTTTAACCACCCAATGTCGCTACCTTTCTGCTAATGGTTTGTTTAATTGCCTGATATCAAATGGTCAATGGCAATTGGCGTATGCGGGCAGTTTATTGTTTTATCTCACGCGTAAAGCACCGTTTGGCGAAGCAAAGCTTGCTGATGATGATTTGGCCATTAACTTTGGTGATGTGACTACCGACAGCGATAAAGTTACGATATTGGTCACCGTGCCATTGACTGAAAATGAAAAATGGCAACAGTTGGCAGTCAATGAATGCCTGATATTCCAAGATGGTGATGTCATTTATAAAGACAGCCCAAGTCAGCGTAAGTTTTTAACCATTGAGGAAGGCATTGCGGTAGCACGCGCGGTTGGAGCGAGTGTTTAGGTACCCCAAAGCTATTTTAACTACATAATAATTGAGTGAAAGCTATGTCGATTCCAAAGTTTTTAGAAATGATGCAAAAATATAGTGCTGACAATGTGTTTAACCCGTACCAAGATGTTTGCAATCATTATGATAATATTAATAGTCCAAAATACAGACTTAAAGTATTGAAAGATATGTTACAAGCAGCTGAAAAAAAAGGGGTTGATACAATTTGGTTGGGACGAGACTTAGGTCATAAAGGAGGTAGAAGAACAGGCTTGGCTTTTACGGATGATTTAAATGTTAATAATCATCTCAAAAGGTGGAGTATATTAGATAATCCGTTTTCTAATATAGAGAACCCTATTAAAGAACAGACGGCAACTGTCATTTGGAGTAAGCTACAAGATATACAAGAAAATATATTTCTTTGGAATATATTTCCGTTTCATCCATATATAGAAAATCAGCATTTGACAAATAGATGTCACAATAGAGTAGAGAATTTGGTTGGTAAAAACATTCTATTAGAACTGATAGGAATTTTAAAGCCTAGAAAAATTTTAGCTATAGGTAATGATGCCTATAATTCAGTTGAGCAACTTGATTTAAATATGGAATTAAAGAAAGCAAGGCATCCTAGCTATGGTGGTAAAAAAGACTTTCTAAAAGCTATATATAATGAGTATGGCATATAAAAAGCTAAATAAATCGCCCACAACAGCGCTTAAATTTCTCACCCGAGCCACAAATACAGGGCTGTTTTTGTGTAACGGACATAGAAACAGTCGGGTCGAGGAAATACCAACGCGCATCGTTGTTCGCTTTGTCTATTACTTTTACAAAGGCAGATAGCTCATGATGCGCTTGTAATCCTTCAGGCGTCTTGAAGTAAGCTTTAAACTCAACTTGCGCATGGCGTTTACCTAGCTTTGGCATGTGCGTGACAATTTCTAATCCTGCCCAGTTCGTCTCTTTTGCCCAACTCTCAATAGCCTTTATTTCTAGCAAGTTTTGCTGCGCGGGTAGCGTAGTCTTGACGATGTATTCTGGTTTAATCAAGACAAAGGCGCTATAGCGCGACCGCATAAGACGTTCAGCAGAGTCTGGCTTTACGCCGTCAATTTTATCAGCTTCGTTATTTAAAAGCCCGTCATGATAAGGCTGACAGCAATCTTGATAAAGTAGCGGTGCGCCAATAGCTTCTGAGATTGGGTTAACTTGGCAAGGACAAATTGGTAGGGAAATTGGCATTATTTACTCGAATTATTATTCATTTTTTAACGGTACTATAGCTTTCAATTGAGCCAGTTTTTTATCAATTCTGGCCATAGACCAAGTTTAAGCTTTGCCCAAGGTTCGGGGTCACGCAGCTGCTGCCAAAACTCAGCAAATGGCGGCGCAAAATAGACCAAGAGTGCAAGGATGACGTACAGCAGCAGATACCACCATTTATCTTTATGCTGATAAAACTTCATCGCTGTACCCGATGAGCGCTTCATTTTCATATTGGACAAATTCACACTATATAGCTCATCCAATGCCAAATGTACCATGGCGCCGCCGAATAAAAATAAGCCATAAAACCAACTAACCGTCAACGGTAAGTTTAAAATATCGTAGCTGACGTAGGTCATTCCAAGCCCCATTATCGCCATATAGGGCACCGAATGTATGACGCCACGATGTACGGTCATGTTGGTAAAAATAGAGAATACCACATAACGCATAAAGCCGTAGCCCGCCAGCCATAAAGCTATCAGCGCCAGTAAACTCAGCTCACTGCGCCAATGCATGACCAGACCAAAGGCAAAAATAAACGAGGTAATATTAAACCCAAGCTTAATCGGCGTCGAGTTATCAGAATCCAAATCAGGCAGCAGCCCACCGATAGTGCCGAGTGCCACGCACATCAAAAACCCTGAATCATCAATCAAGCCTGCTTTATAAACCGCAAGACTCATCGTACCACTTGCCATAAATGCAACATTTAAGTGGGTGTTAAAATTTGCCATAAAAACTCATCAATAAATAGCGCGCGAAATCTGTATTTCGAGCGGCTTGTCTAGCCGTAAAAAAGCGCTCCATGATACCATAGCCACGCCAGTCGTCTAATAGAGATAATGAACATGACCGCCACCGATTTACCTGCCAAGCCTTATCGAAATGCTACTTCTGATGCATCTATTAATAAACCATTTGCATGCGCCAGCAAGCTTGATGACAGCTTTGCTGCTATTGACTGGCAAGCGCCATGGCTATATCACTTAAACCAGTTAGGCTATATAAGTAAGTCCATTACACCGCTAAGCGGCTTAAAAAATGACCCTGCTCAGACAGATAAACTCGAACAGACGCCTGATATCATCGCTAAGGTTTTGAATAGCGCATTACAGAAGCATGCTGATGATTTACAACAGCCATTACCGCAAACCAAACCTGCGCTAAACAATCAAGCCCAAACCTTACAATTCGTTTCACAAAAGGCGCTGCCAGAAGGCGAAGCGTACGAGCGCTTTATCGGCACTACCGGTAATATTCCGACCCGTGATAATTTGCATGATTTATTTAACGGTAGTATTTGGCTCACCTTTCCCAAGACTAAAGCCCTGCTGAATTATTATCATATGCTTGAGATTAAGGAGCAAGGTATTGGCGCCAGTCGCGGCCGTGTCCGCGATACCATTACCGTCTTTGATGAAAATGGCGCGATATTGGTCACCGCTGAGTCTAGTATCGGTAAGGCGTTGATTGATTTTAATTGGCAGGAAAGTTTGGTTGCACCGCGTGACAAATGGGACGAGCCAAAGCAACTTAATAAACAAGCTCAAGCAGCAGTTTATATTTTTGGTCATGCACTGTTAGAAAAGCTACTGTACCCACGCAAAGCATTATGCGCCCATAGTATCGTGATAAATGTCACGCAAGAATTTTTTGCCCTATCTCTATCTGAGCGTATCAATCATTTGGATCAAAAAGTGGCCGATTATATGGATGCGCTATTATCAGAGCCAGATGTGTCCCCGCGCAAACTGTCGCCATTGCCCATTTTGGGTGTGCCACACTATTGGGCAGAAAATGCTAATTCGAGCTTTTATGATGATAGCCACGTCTTTCGGAGCGGTCGTCGTAGTCAAAGTTAAAAGATATGGGCACACCTTGTCCGGTAAACGTTGAATTTTAACTGCTAAAGCATTGTCGTGGTTACGATTGTGCCACGATTCAACACCATCTAGTCGTTAACAAAGTGCTGCTTATTTGTTATGGTAAAAAGACGTTACAGTTAAACGCTAAACAGATGCATATATCTTTTGTTAATGGCGATTTTGTTCACCTCACCGTTATCAATAAACATTTATTCAAATAAAAGCACCGTTAACTATTGTACTTAGCACTTGTTAAAAACGAGCGCTTATTAAAAAATAGGTGTCGCCATTCGATTTAAGCACATTCATTTAAATTAAGAAGAAATAAGCCACCAGTTATCAGCATAAATTGCCATGCATTCACAGTCGTATTAATGGCATAAGGATTTATGCTTAGGATCTATAACAACGATAAGGAAGCTACCATGAGTGATATTTTTAATGTAAAAGATACGATTGAAGTCGCTGGCAAGGAGCACGTTTATTATAGCTTGCCAAAGCTGACTGACACTTACGAGAACATCAGCAAATTGCCGTTTTGTATGAAAATCGTCTTAGAAAACCTATTACGTAATGAAGACGACGGTCAATCTGTCGGCAAAAACCACATCGAAGCCGTTGCCAATTGGGACGCTGGCGCAGAAGCGTCAAAAGAAATCGCCTTTATGCCTGCGCGTGTGGTCTTGCAAGATTTCACTGGTGTACCGTCAGTGGTGGATTTGGCAGCGATGCGTGATGCGGTCGTTGAGCTTGGCGGTCGTGCCGAGCAAATTAACCCCTTTATCCCAAGTGAGTTGGTCGTTGACCACTCAGTACAGGTCGACGCTTATGGCCGTGAAGATGCACTAGACTTAAACGAGAAAATTGAATTTAAGCGCAATAACGAGCGTTATGAGTTTTTACATTGGGGCAAAAACGCCTTTAAAAACTTTGTCGTTGTGCCACCAGCAACCGGTATCGTGCATCAGGTTAACTTAGAATATTTAGCGCGTGTAGTAATGGCTGCTGAAGTAGACGGAGAGCTGACCGCGTATCCAGATACGGTATTTGGTACAGACAGTCACACGACGATGATTAATGGTATCGGCGTACTCGGTTGGGGTGTTGGTGGTATCGAAGCGGAAGCGGCGATGCTTGGTCAGCCATCCTCAATGCTCATTCCACAAGTGGTCGGTTTTGAGCTCAAAGGCAAATTGACCGAAGGCGTGACCGCAACGGATTTGGTACTACGCGTGGTTGAGATGTTACGTGCTCACGGTGTGGTAGGTAAATTCGTCGAATTTTACGGCGAAGGTTTACACAGTATGCCACTCGCTGACCGTGCAACCATTGCTAATATGTCACCAGAATACGGTGCGACTTGCGGTATTTTCCCGATTGACCAAATGGCGATTGATTATCTGCGTCTGTCAGGTCGTGAAGAAAGCCAGATTGAGCTGGTTGAAAAATATGCCAAAGCACAAGGTTTATGGCATGATGCCGATACGCCAGCGGCGACGTATTCAAGTAAGCTTGAGCTGGACTTATCATCGGTGAAACCAGCCCTTGCCGGTCCTAACTTGCCACAGCAGCGTATCAATTTATCTGATATGCATGAAAAATTTGGCGAAACGCTAGAGAAAATGACCAAAGACCGTAAGTCAGAAATCGATGGTAAGGTGCGCTTTGACCAAGAAGGTGCGCAGCAAGAGCAAGCCGATAGACTATATGCCAAGCCTAATGTCTTCTCTGACGTTAATATCGATGATAAGAGCCACAAACTGCGTGATGGTTCGGTGGTTATCGCCGCGATTACCTCTTGTACCAACACCTCAAACCCGGCGGTGATGATTGGCGCTGGTTTGGTGGCGAAAAAAGCCGCTGCCAAAGGTTTAAAAGCCAAGCCTTGGGTAAAAACCTCATTGGCACCAGGCTCAAAAGTTGTTACCGATTATCTTGAAAAAACCAAACTGATGGATGAGCTAGAGAAAACAGGCTTCTATTTGGTTGGTTATGGTTGTACCACCTGTATCGGTAACTCAGGCCCACTCTTAGAGTCGATTGAACAAGGTATCAAAGAAAACGATTTGGTTGCCGCTGCGGTGTTATCGGGTAACCGTAACTTTGAAGGGCGTATTCACTCGCACGTCAAGGCCAGTTACTTGGCGTCGCCACCGCTGGTGGTTGCTTATGCGCTGGCAGGGACGGTTGATATTGACTTGACCACCCATCCGCTAGGACAAGACCAAGACGGCAACGATGTGTTCTTAAAAGACATTTGGCCAACGTCCGATGAAATTAATGAACTAATTGCCAATAATATCGACGCCGATATGTTCCGTAAAAACTACGGCGAAGTATTTGACGGTAGTGCTGCATGGAACGCCATTAGCTCAGCCGATAGTCAGCTGTATCCATGGAGCGAAAAGTCTACTTATATCAAAAACCCACCGTTCTTTGATGGCATGACCATGGAGCCAGAAGGTATCCCTGATATCGAAGGCGCGCGTATCTTGGGTTTATTTGGCGATTCAATCACCACTGACCATATCTCGCCAGCTGGTAATATCGATGCTAATTCTCCTGCGGGTAAGTACTTGCAAGAGCGTGGTGTGATGCCAGCCGACTTTAATAGTTATGGCTCACGTCGTGGTAACGATGCGGTCATGACCCGCGGTACTTTTGCCAATATCCGTATCAAAAACCAGATGATGGGCGGTAAAGAAGGCGGCTATACTTACTACTTTAAAGGCGACAACGCGACGTTAAAAGACGGCGAAGAAATGGCCATCTATGACGCGGCAATGAAGTATAAAGAAGATCAGCGCCCACTTGTGGTACTTGGCGGTGCAGAATATGGGTCTGGATCAAGCCGTGACTGGGCAGCGAAGGGTACGATTTTGCTCGGGGTAAAAGCGGTATTGACCAGCTCGTTTGAGCGTATTCACCGCTCAAACTTAGTTGGTATGGGCGTGTTGCCATTAACCTTTAAAGATGGTGAAAACGCCGATACTTATCACCTAGACGGTTCTGAAGTGCTAAGTATCACAGGCCTTGATAATGGTGAGAGTAAAACCGCAACAGTGACGGCGACCCGTGCTGATGGTTCAACTGAAACCTTTGAGGTAAACGTCATGCTACAGACGCCAAAAGAGCGCGAATACGTGCGTCATGGCGGCGTATTGCACTATGTACTACGTCAATTAGCAGCTGAAAGTAAAAACGCAGCGTAATATTTAATTAAAGTGAGAATAAGAAAAGCCCGGTCGTGATGATTGGGCTTTTTTATGCGCAATACTTTTTAATTCGTTATTTTTACCTTTAACCCTTCTCAGTCAATAGCTTAATACCTAAGCCAATAAACACCACTCCACTAATTTTATTTAAAATAGATTCGATAGCTGGATTCTCTCGCAGCTTTTCACTGAATTTTGACGCCAGTAATGCCAAACATAAACACCATATAAAACCAGTGACGGCAAAGGTTAGTCCCAAAAGTAAAAAGGACAAGGTGCTATTCGCATAGTTAGGATTGATAAATTGCGGAAAGAAAGCCAAAAAGAATAGCGCGACTTTTGGATTAAAGGTATTGGTGAGCATACCTTGCTTATATATTTGCCAATAATCTAAAGTCTTAGCAGAAGAAGGTTTTCCGTTTTCTTGTAAACTCGCGCCTATCAAAGGCTGCTGTTTACTCATAAGTATTTTGACGCCTAGATAGCACAAATAGCTAGCACCTATATATTTAACAATCATAAATGCGGTAGGAGAGTTGGCCAGTAAAACGGATAAGCCCAGCGCCGCCAATAACGTATGTACTAAAATCCCTGAGATAATACCAAGCACGGAATAAAACCCCGCCGTTTGCCCCTGTGAAATACTGCGGGTAACGATATACATGCTATCGCTGCCAGGGGTCAGGTTTAACAAGATAGCCGCCAAGACAAACCCTAGGTAATTCTCGATACCAAACATAGCCAATATTTCCTTGTGATAGCATTAAACGTCTATAATAAATCACAGACATAAAAAATCCCAATCACCGTATGATGACTGGGATTTTTTATTGTGCGCTTATTAGTCTAATCTGATGCTTAAAGGCGCTAAGCAAAAGTGCTAATCATTGACGCCGAATAGTGGCGTCCCCAGGGGGATTCGAACCCCCGTTACCGCCGTGAAAGGGCGGTGTCCTAGGCCTCTAGACGATGGGGACGCATAGAGTGTCATAACCACTATTTTACAATAGCATTACAACGGTACTTCACAATATCAGAGTGCTTATCTATTAATAGAGCAAGCCTTGCCTAGGTGCTGATATCGTCCCACTAGCGAGTATTTATCAAAGTGTCAGTAAACTGAACGTTGCGATAAATAGTATGGTGGAGCTAAACGGAGTCGAACCGTTGACCCCTTGCATGCCATGCAAGTGCTCTACCAACTGAGCTATAGCCCCTCGCTAAGAGTGTGCGTATTTTAGGTAAGACCAGCAGTCTTGTCAACCGCTATTTTAAAAATAATGCAAAATAATGCAAAAAAAGTTAGTAAAAGTATTTAAATGGCTAATTATGGGCACTTTAGTACGGAGATGAATATAAAAAAAGGCCAGTAGTAGCCTGACCCTTTTTTATTACTTATGCATTCTACTCTTAATTAACCAGTACAAGGTTATTTAGCAGCCAAACTATTCAGCCGCCAAGAAGTCTGGCAATTCTGCCGCTTGTTTCTCAAGTTTTTTCAGCTTCTTTTTACCAAGGCCACCTAGGACATCAACCGCATGGCGCAAGCGTGTCAGCGTCATATCAGCGCCAATAATCGCCATAGAGTTCATGACAGGCGTCGATGAGGTGCTACCAGCGATAGCGATAAAGAACGGCGCCATAAAGTCACGCATCTTGATATCAAGATGCGCGGCAAGACCTTTTAGGGTGGCATAGATGTTTTCTTCCGTCCACGTCGGCAAGGTTTCTAGCTGCCAAAGCGCCAGTTGTAGCATCTCGGTAATTTGCTCAGGCGTCAGCGATTTATGGGTAAAGCTCTCAGCGGTGATAGCAGGCAGATTTTGGAAATAAAAGCCGCCCCAGTTAACCGCATCAGACAGCAGTTCAATACGTGGTTGAATCGCCGCGGCAATCGCGGTCAGTTTATCGCTGTCACTTGCCCACTCAAGGATTTTGTTTTTAAGCTGTTCAGGGGTAAGCGCACGTAGCCATTCCGCATTTAGCCAGTTGAGTTTTTCGATATCGAAAATAGGGCCACCAAGCGATACACGTTGAATATCAAAGCTGGTAATCATTTCCTCTAAGGTGAATTTCTCCGCTTCATCTGGCATTGAGTAGCCCATACGACCGAGATAATTTAGCAGGGCTCCAGGTAGCACGCCAGCATCACGATAGTAAGTGATAGAGGTTGGGTTTTTACGTTTTGACAGCTTTGATTTATCAGGGTTACGCAGTAGCGGCATATGGCAAAGAACGGGCATCTCCCAACCAAAATACTCATAAAGCAGCTGATGCTTCGGTGCCGAGTTGAGCCATTCTTCACCGCGCATAACATGACTGATTTCCATCAAATGGTCGTCGACGACGTTGGCGAGATGATAAGTTGGCATGCCATCAGTTTTTAGCAGCACTTGCATATCGACTTGCGTCCAAGGAATCTCAACCGTACCGCGTAGCATGTCATGTATCTGGCAGACGCCTTCGGTTGGCACGCGCATACGAATGACGTGTGGTAAGCCTGATGCAGCAAGCGCAGTAGTTTTTTCAGGAGCAAGGTGTGCGCAGCGACCGTCATAGCGCGGCGTTTCGCCATTGGCCATTTGCTCAGCGCGCATGGTATCAAGCTCTTCAGGGGTACAAAAACAGCGGAACGCATGGTCATTTTCTATCAGCTGCTCGGCATGTTTTTTATAAATATCACTACGTTCACTCTGACGATAAGGTGCGTGCGGACCGCCGATATCTGGTCCTTCCGCCCAGTCAAGACCGACCCAACGCAGCGCATCCAAAATCATTTGTTCAGATTGCTCGGTTGAGCGTGTTTGATCGGTGTCCTCAATACGCAAAATAAACTCGCCGCCATGGGCTTTGGCAAAGGCTAAATTAAATAGGGCGATATAAGCGGTGCCGACATGCGGAAAACCAGTTGGAGATGGCGCAATACGCGTACGAATAGGGCGCTTGCTATCAAGGTTGGCTTGGGATAATGTTTGGGTCATAAAAATCTCAGAATATGCTGGTGAATGAATAAAATGGCGAGAAAAGTTAAAGTTCAAGGCGAATAGAGAAATTGAGTCAAAATACGGGTGAAACAGTCGCCGTCACGGTAGAAAAATAGCGTAAAATATAGCGCTAGTATAACAGAGAGCTGAGATATTTTTAACGAAAAGCCTCTCTAGCGCTTGACTCGCCGTATATCCTTGCGATAATAATGCTAGGTGAGTCATAACTTGTTTATTTTCATCTGATTTTTTACTATTACTGGCCAAAAAGGTCATCATCTACTGAGTCGTTTGTGTCCATATCGAATCCAAAGTCAAAAAACACGTTAAATTCTAAAGAACCCCCTTCTTCAGTCATTGATAGTTCTGAGTCAGAGGTCAATTCGTCTATTGTTGAAAACGATTCTGCTCAAGAGCCCGTCATACAGCAAGCGGGTTCTAATGAATTAAGTTTTGTCCATGACGCCGTGCTACTACAAGAAACGGTGTCGGCGGTATTGGGTGTCAAAACGCTGCCCAAACAAACAGATGACAGCCGTCAAAACAGCTTACAAAAAAGTGGCATTTATGTGGATGCAACTTTTGGGCGCGGTGGGCATAGCCGCCTGCTATTAAGTCAGCTTGCTGATGATGCAACCTTAATTGTGTTTGATAAAGACCCAACAGCCATTAGCGTTGCGCAAGAATTGGCAAAATCTGATAGCCGCGTCAAAGTGGTGCATGATAGCTTTGCAACCTTGACCGATAGCCTAGCGGCGATGGGTATCACGAAAGTGGACGGTCTGATGGCGGATTTGGGTATTTCCTCGCCGCAGATTGATGACGGTAGGCGTGGTTTTAGTTTTATGCGCGATGGCGCGGTCGATATGCGCATGGATACCAGTCGCGGGCAGTCGGTTGCCGAGTGGCTCGAGACAGTCGACGATGAAACCTTGGCCGATGTGCTTTATGAGTTTGGCGAAGAGCGTCACAGCCGCCGTATTGCCCGTGCGATTAAGCAGATGGACAGCTATGAGTCCACGCTTGCGCTGGCAGAAGTGATAAAAGCAGCGCATCCAAATTGGCAGCGTGGTAAGCACCCAGCGACGCAAAGTTTTCAGGCCATGCGTATTTTTATCAATAATGAGCTTGGCGATGTCGATGACTTTTTGGAACAAAGTATTCCGATTTTAAAGTCGGGCGGTCAGCTGGCAGTGATTAGCTTTCATTCGTTAGAAGATCGCCGTATCAAGCAATTTTTGCAGCGCCATAGTAAAGGTCAGTATCCAGAAGATGAAAGCTTACCGATGCCGCCCAAGCGTCCGCGTTATTTTAGTAAGCCAAAACGCGTCGGCCCCAGTCAGGCTGAAATAAGCAATAATCCGCGCGCGCGTAGTGCGTGGCTGCGTATGGCGACCCGGAGCGATACGGATTATAAAGCAGATGATAATTCTTAAGCTAAGTCTTAAAACTTGCTATTCAGTTATGTGGGTAAAATATGACTGAATGTTTTAATGATTACGCGGCTGTTAAAAAGCTGTAAACATTCTCTGCTAGGCTCAGCAGTTACTTTTTGCTTGGTTATGTGTTTATTGATAGTTATTTTTATTGATGGTGCTGATGGCTCATGAGGGTGTGTTCACTCGCAAATCTTAGCGCTTTTTTTATTTTGAAGTTCACTTTTTTGAGATCGTCATGGCAATATCTGACAAACCTGTAAACCGCCGCGCCGCAATGCCTCCTAATCCTGATGTTGGCGAATTATTCGTGCGCCGATTTAACGTGGTCAGTATTTACGTGGTCATATTAGTGTTACTGGCAGCGGCTATTGTCTGGAGCGGCATCAAGACGGCAGAAGGCGTGCAGCAATATCATCAGGATTATAAAACCTTGCAAGATATGAAAAAACAAGAGCGCAAGCTACAGGTAGAACACCAGCGTTTGCTTATCGAGCAGCAAACCTTTAGTGCGACCCCGCAAATTGCCAGTCGCGCCGTTGCTGAATTGGGTATGTTTTCGCCAACCCTTAAAGACAAGCTGATTATTCAGCCGGGAGCGGCAGTTGCCGTCGCGCCAGTGCTCGAGGACGATGGCACAGATGCTGCCGCTGCCAATGAAACAGATTTTTTTGAGGCGGATGCTAACGCTGCGGAGGCAGGACGATGACTGATAAAAAGCCCACCGCCAAAAACGATAAAGCCGCCAAAAATAACAGCAAAAAATCCGCCAGCGGCAAAGTCACTAAGCCGCTACGCCGTGCCAGTGTTGCCAAATCTGGACAAACAAGCGGCAAAGCTGACATTAAAGCGGCCGATAACCGCAAAGCTAAGCTATTTAGCCGCCTAAAAAAGAACGAAGAGCAGGGCGCTTATACCAGTGTAAAAACCCAAAAAAGCAAAAGAGCCTTTTTGGGTAAAGCCTCTGGGGCGTCGTCGCGCGGCGGTGTTGAGCTGGACAAAAACCGCTTTCGCACGATTTGGGCAATATCGTTAGTCATTTTAGGCTTATTAATTGGCCGTGCTTATTATATACAAGTCGCCAATGCGCAGTTTTATCAAGATAAAGGCAATGAGCTGATTACCAGCGTGCGTACGCAAAAATCCTATCGCGGTATGATTACCGATCGTAATGATTTGCCTTTAGCTGTCAGTGCGCCGCTTGCGACCGTGTCGTTTAGCCCGCACGATTATGCGCGCGAATATTATGAGCTGAAGCGTATTATCTTGACCAACCCTGATAGTCCTCAGCTTGTCGCGCGTATGCAAAAGCGTTTAGATAATATGGATTTAACCACGCTTGCAGCAGCGGCCAACATCTCAGTCACTGAGCTGAAAAAAGTCACGGCTATCGATGACAGTATTGATGTCACCGATGAAGAAGCGGTGAAAGCGGCGCTACCATCGGGCGCAGGTTCACATTATCTGCCGCTTCTTAATAAAGTCACGCCTGAGATCGCCCAAAGTGTCAGCTCGCTTGATTTTCCGGGTGTCTATGAGAAAAACTTCTTTCAGCGCTATTATCCGCAGCCGCAACCAAACTCACAGTTATTAGGGTTCATGGGGCAAAACGCCAATGATCCTGAAGGCGGTTATGAAGGCCGTGCTGGTATTGAGCGTCAGTATGAAACGGCGCTGGCGGGTGAAGACGGTAAGGTGCTGGTATTAAAAGATGCCAAGCAAAATAGCTTAAAAGAAATCAAGCAAGTCGAGCCAGAAGTACCGGGTAAAGATGTCGCTTTAACGATTGATTCGCGCTTACAGTATCTGCTCTATAAAGAGCTTGAAAAAGCCGGTCGCCTGCAAAAAGCGCGCTGGTCGACTGGTATGATTGTTGATGTACAAACGGGCGAAGTGCTAGCGCTATCGACGTGGCCATCCTTTAACTCTAATAATCTGAACGAGATGACGGGTGAAAACCAGCGTAACCGTGCGCTGCTCGACGTCTTTGAGCCGGGTTCGGTCATGAAGCCATTTACCGTGGCAGCAGCATTGGATTCAGGTAAATATACCACCACGTCTTTGATTGATACCAATCCTGGCTCTATTCGTGTGCGCGGTTATACCATTCGCGACCACAATAATCTGGGACGCATTACGCTTGCGACATTACTACAAAAATCTAGTAACGTCGCCTCAACCAAGATTGCGTTATCCTTGCCGCCTGATGCCATTACCAATATGCAAAGACAGTTTGGCTTTGGGGCAAAAACTCCGCTGCAATTCCCCGGCGAGGGCAGTGGTCTTGTCGTTACGCCAAAAGAAAAAGAAACGTCAAGACGAGCAACGGTCAGTTATGGTTATGGCCTACAAGTCACCTTAGCTCAGGTCGCACAGGCGTATTCGGCGCTTGCCGCTGGTGGGGTAATGCACCCATTAACCTTAATTAAAGACGACAAAAAACAGCCTAGCAAACGTATCATGGCGCACGAACAAGCCATGTCTATCGTACAGATGCTAGAAAGCGTTACAGAACCAGGTGGTACGGCAAAGGCTGCTGCGATTGATGGCTATCGTGTGGCCGGTAAAACAGGTACCTCACGCCGTATTAACCCCAAAGGTGGTTACTATAGCGACCAGTACCGAAACGTCTTTGCCGGTATGGCGCCCGCGTCCAATCCTAAGCTGGTCGGGGTGATGCTTATCGAAGACCCGCGTGGTCAGATTTATGCTGGCTTAACGGTAGCCCCTGTCTTTCATAATGTTATGAAAGAGGCGCTACGTTTATATAATGTGCCGTTAGATAAACCATTGAAAACTGAAGAGCCGTAGCTAAAAAAGTAAATTCCATGCTTGAGTTTTATGACCAATTTTCATGATCAAGTTTCATGACTAAGCTCCATGTTTCAGCTGTTAACTATTTGATGCGTTTTAACCGTTTAGGATTTGCCAATGTCTCTGTCTACCTCGCCAAAAAGCAATACCGCAGTCACCTTACAACAGCTGATTGAAACCAGTAGCAACGATAGAGATAGGCAAAGCCATAGCTTAACGCAAGCATTAACAACGCTGATAAGCACATATAGCAGTCAACTACCGAAAGCAAAAACTTCGATTGCTCATATTCTCTTTGAGCAGTTCCGTCTAGACAGCCGTCAGTTAGTAGCAAACGATGTCTTTGTGTTATTAAAAAGTCAGACACCAAATTGCCAAAAAAGTCGCGACTACTTATATCAAGCCGCTGAGCAGGCGGCGTTTATCCTGTCGGAAATTGATCCAATCGCTTTGCTGTCTACAGCTAATGTGCCGCCACACGCCAATATTTCCTTCACAAACGATAGTGATCGCTCTAAAGCGCAGCAGCAATTAGCAGCACTGCCTTGTCCAGTAGTATACGTACCCCATATTCGTGATTTTTTAGGTGACTTGATTCAAGCGCGCTTACAGCATCAGCAGCCTGTGACCTTACCGACGGTCGTTGCGGTGACTGGTACCAATGGCAAAACCACCATCAGCCAATTGGTGGCGCAATTAACGCAATTGACGGGTATGAGTAGCGCCGTGATGGGCACGGCAGGTAACGGTAGGCTTGGCGCGCTGGTGCAAGCCAGCCATACCACCGGCGATGCCTTAGCGGTACAGCAGTTCTTATATCAAATGGGTCTCGAGAAGGCGCAATTATTGGCCTTAGAAGCGAGCTCGCACGGTCTCGATCAGCAGCGTTTACAAGGTATGCCGGTGTCGGTGGCGATTTATACCAATTTGAGCCGTGACCACCTCGATTATCATGCTGATATGGCAGAATATGCGGCGGCAAAAGCCAAGCTGTTTGATAAAGCGCATTTCCCCGAGTTAACCCACGCCATTATCAATATCGATGACGAGCATGCCCAGATTATGTTCGACACGGCGCATGCCAGTGGTTTGACCGTTTGGAGCTATAGTTTAGACCCAGCGAAATCTGCAACCTTTGTTGCCGCTGATATCAAGCCAAGCTTGCAAGGGGTTGAGATTGCACTGCGTACGGATTTTAAAAATAAAGAAACCAAGAGCATTAATATCATTAGCCCATTACTCGGGCGTTTTAACGTTGCCAATTTACTGGCTGCTATCGCCACTGCTGTAGCTTTAGGAATTAGCCTTGAGCGTATTGCTAATGTTATCCCGCAGCTACAAGGCGCGGTAGGGCGCATGCAGCGTGTGCCATCTGCTAATGGCTGTTTTATCGTCGATTATGCCCATACGCCTGATGCATTAAGCCAAGTACTTGCCAGTCTAAAAACCCATTGTAAAGGTCAGCTGTGGGCAGTATTTGGTTGTGGCGGTGATCGTGATGCCGGCAAACGTCCATTAATGGCGCAAGCGGGATTGGCGGGCGCTGATAAGGTTGTACTGACGGCGGACAATCCGCGTACCGAAGACCCGAACTTAATCTTGCAAGATATGCAAGCGGGCATGACCCGCGCACAGTACGAGCGTACCCATATCGAGCCTGCGCGCCAAACTGCCATCGAATACGCGGTCAAGCAAGCAGCGCCTGCTGATATCGTTGTTATCGCGGGCAAAGGTCATGAAACCTATCAAGAGATTAACCATGTGCGTTATGATTTTGACGACAGCGTTATTTTGCAACATGCCCTTAAGCAAGCCGGACGTTTATAGTATTTATAGCTAAGTAATAGCGCCTGCCATTCATTTTTTGTACGTTTTAAAAAACGTACGCTGAAAAATATCAAAGATAAGTAGTCATCATATATAAGGTAATCATTATGACAGCCGACAACGATAACAGCATTCAGTCGCAAGGGCTGTATGTTTGGCAAGCAGACAATCTGCTTGCGGCAACCAAAGTAGTGGGTGGCCATTGGCAATTTGGGACAGTATCTGTAGAGTCCAACAATGACGCAAACAAACCCATTAGTAGTAGTACGCGTATCGCTACCGATACGCGTACTATAAAAACCGGTGATATCTTTTTAGCCTTAACGGGTGATAATTTTGACGGACATGATTATCTGGATATTGCTATAGAAAAAGGTGCGGTTGCGGCTATCGTTTCACGTCCGATTGCTGCTGATATTGCGCAATTGGTTGTCGATGATACGCGTTTGGCGCTCGGTCAATTGGCGGCCTATCGTCGGCAGCAGCACGACAATTTAACCGTCATTGCCATTACAGGCTCGAGCGGCAAAACCACCTGTAAAGAGATGCTCGGTAGTATCTTTGGACGCTTGGCCCCAACACTGATTACCCGTGGCAACCTAAATAATGACTTAGGCGTGCCGATGATGCTACTCGAATTATCTGATCATCATCGCTATGCCATTTTGGAGCTGGGCGCAAACCATCTCGGTGAGATTGCTTATACCACTGAGATTGTGCAGCCTGATGTGGCATGTATCTTAAATATTGGTACCGCGCATTTGGGAGAATTTGGCAGCCGCGAAGGCATTTGCCAAACCAAAGCTGAAATTTACCATACCTTACATGATAACCAATTTGCCATAGTTCCTGATAAAGATGATTTTACCAATCAATTGCGCCGTATCGCTGAAAAGCATACCCCAAACGTTATAGGCTTTGGCAATACTGATGTCAGTGCCAGTCATTTAGATGTCGAGCCTGAGCGCAGTGAGTTTAAGCTGCATATTGGTAGCGAAGTCCATGATATTAATTTGCCATTAGCGGGCGAGCATAATGTCAATAATGCGTTGGCTGCTGCTGCTTGTGCCCATGCGTTAAATATCGATATTAGCGATATTGTCGTCGGGCTTGAAAACGCCCGTCCTGCAAAAGGACGCTTAAACAGCCAGCTCCTTGGTCTGCATCGCTTGATTGATGATACTTATAACGCCAATCCGCATTCGGTGCGCGCAGCTGCTAAAGTGCTGGCGGCGCAAACGGGTACGCAGGTGATGGTACTTGGCGATATCGGCGAGCTAGGAGAGGCGGCGATCAGTGAGCATCAAAGCTTAGGTCGTACCATTGCGACCACTGGCATCAATGTGCTGCTGTGCGTTGGTGAATATGCGCCCTATACGGTGGCGGGCGCGCAAGAGATTTCTGCTATCAATGCCCATGCCTTTGCTGATAAAGACAGTTTATTGGCCTATTTGCAGTCTTATTTACAAGCACAGCAGGCGCAGCCTTGTACGGTGCTGTTTAAAGGCTCACGTTCCATGGAAATGGAAACCCTTATCAATGCGCTAGTCGAGGAGTAGGCGGTGTTAGTTTGGTTGTTTGGCTGGCTTGGTCAGTATTATACGCCGTTTTCTGCGTTTTCTTCGTTGACGCTACGGGCGTTGTTGGCGGTTATTACTGCGCTGGCGTTCAGTATGGTGTTTGGCAGTCGCGTCATCAATCGCCTGCGTGCGCTCAAGTACGGTCAGGCGATTCGCAATGATGGTCCGCAGTCGCATTTGGTCAAAACCGGTACACCAACCATGGGCGGCGTGCTGATTTTAAGCGCAATTGGGGTATCGACTTTACTGTGGGCGCGATTAAACAATCCCTATGTGTGGATTTTGCTTATCGTCATGATTATCTTTGGCTCGGTTGGCTGGGCGGATGATTGGCTTAAAATTAAGTATAAAGACCCCAAAGGTCTGATCGCCCGCAAAAAATACTTTTGGCTGTCGATGGGGGCGTTATTCGTCGGGATTTCTTTATATTATATTGCTACCTTGCAGCCAAATATAGCGACCACGCGTGAGATGCAGGACTTGCTATTACCGATTTTTAAAGATTGGATGATTCCTTTTTCGGCAGTGCCCTTTGGAATTGGCTTTATTATCTTTACCTATTTTGTGATTAATGGTGCCTCAAACGCCGTTAACTTAACTGATGGCTTAGATGGTTTGGCGATTTTGCCCGTGGTCTTGGTGGCGGCAGGTCTAGGCGCCATGGCTTATGTGTCGGGCGACGTACGCTTTGCTGATTATTTGCATGTGCCTTATATTGCTTATAACTCAGAAGTGATTATTGTTTGCGGTGCGATGATTGGCGCAGGGTTAGGTTTTTTATGGTTTAACGCTCATCCAGCGCAAGTATTTATGGGTGATGTTGGGGCGCTAGCATTGGGCGCGATGCTCGGTACAATTGCGGTTATGACCCGTCAAGAGATTGCCTTTGCCATTATGGGCGGTTTATTTGTCGCCGAAGCCTTGTCTGTGATGCTACAAGTTGGCTCGTATAAGCTGCGTAAAAAACGCGTCTTTCGTATGGCGCCACTGCATCATCACTTTGAAGAGATTGGCTGGAAAGAAACCCAAGTAGTAGCACGATTTTGGATTATTGCCATTATCCTTGTGATTCTTGGGCTGATGACCTTAAAACTGCGTTAAGTTATCAAACAGCTTCAAATCAGAAAATTTTAAATCAAAAGCCATCTTAAAATTTAAGATGGCTTTTTTATATCCTACGCTACTTACTTTTTTGTTGCGGCATTTATCCCTTACTTAGCCGGAACTTTGTTAAAATGGCAGCCATATTGCGCTAACGTTGAGATACTTGTGAGCTTATTTATTTGTCCCCTTTGCCAATCACCTCTGCAGCCCGCCGATGATACGTGGCGCTGTGATGGCAGTTTGAACCCTAAGCAAACGGCTCATCCATTTGATGTGGCGCGTCAGGGTTATATCAACCTATTACCGGTGCAACAAAAAAAATCCAAAGCACCGGGCGACAGTCAGCAATCCATTGAGGCGCGTAAACGGTTTTTAAATGCCGGGCATTATCAGCCACTAAATGACTTAATTTGCCAAAAGATGACAGCGTTATTGATGGCAAAAAAAGCCAGTCTTAAGCAAAAAAATAAACCCATTAATTGGCTGGATATTGGCTGCGGAGAGGGCTATTACACGCAGGCAATGGCGCAAACAGGTATGGATATGCTTATCGCTGCCGATATCAGTAAACCTGCTGTTGTAGAGCTGGCGAGAACCAGTAAGGCTTTAGGTCGTCTTTGGTATCAAGGGGCTGAGGAGGCTAAGGAAGATGGGACTTATGCAGCAGCTATTTACCCGCTGGTGACTAGCGCGGCGCATTTGCCGCTACGCGCGCATAGTATCGATGGTATTAGCAGTATCTTTAGTCCCATTTTGCCAGAAGCATTTAATGAAGTGTTAAGCGACGAGGGCTATTTGATCATTGCCAAGCCCGATATCGGGCATTTGGCAACGATGCGTGAGGCGTTATTTGATGACGTCCGTGAGCATGATTCTGATAAGTTTTTGGACGAATTAGCGCCTTATTTTCAGTTGTTAGAGACCCATCATGTCAGTAGTAAGCTCAGTTTAGCGGCAGAGGCATTGGCAGATTTAATGACCATGACCCCTTATGCCTATCGGGCCCGTAGCGAAAAAAGGCAGCGGCTACTAGCAGAGGGGGCAGTACAACCTTTTGCAACAGAAGCTAAGTTTGTTGTCTATGTTTTACAAAAAAAGCCCACTCATTAATGGGCGGCAATTGGCTGCATCGGCTAAAGGTCGACTTATAAAATCGGTCCCATGGTGGCGACGATATTATTCCAAATCCGATACGGTAACGGCCAGTTGTTAACCTCTTCAAGCGTTACTTCATCAGAATCAGCGATATACTGATATTGGCGCTCCATAATATCGGCGGTCAGTTTGTTATCACTAAAGACGATATTGTTTTCATAATTTAAATGAAAACTGCGCAAATCCAAATTGGTTGAACCAATCAAGCTGATTTCACCATCGACAGTCAGGGTTTTGGCGTGTAGCAGCCCCGGCTTATACTCGTAGATTTTTACGCCAGCCTCAAGCAATTCCCAATAATAACTGTGACTGGTGGCGGCAACGATAAAGGAGTCGTTTTTCTTTGGAAAAACCATCGTCACTTCAACCCCGCGATAGGCGGTTGCACATAGGATACTCACCAGCGAATAATCAGGCACGAAATAAGGCGTAGAAATGATGAGTGTGTGCTGGGCTTGGCTAATTAAGGCACCCAAAAACTGCGGCGTGTTGCCTTGACGCTGGGTCGGGCCATCAGAAAAAACTTGCGCAGCAAAATCATTGGGCGGCAGATTTGGCTGCAAATCGGTGCTGTACGGAAAGCTGTCGAGCGGCGTATTAGGGTTTTCATTTAGCCAATCACTGGCAAATAGCATCTGATTTTGCGCAACGATGGGCCCTTCGATACGCAGCATAATATCAACCCAGGGAGCGTATTTTGGCTTTACACGAAACTCAGGGTCGGCGCAGTTACGGCTACCAAAATAGCCAACCTTACCGTCAATCACGGTAATTTTGCGGTGGTTACGCAAGTCAATACGGCTAAAGAGCATAACCTTTATGATATTGGTTAACGGTAGCGCCACACTGAGCTGCACACCCGCGTCCTTCATCTCTTGCCATAACTTTGAGCCGACCATCTTGCGCGAGCCCATGCCATCGACCATCGCTCGGCAGGTGACGCCGCGCTTTGCTGCCCGAATTAGGGCTTCTGCGGTAGCCGTACCCATGCCATCGACCAGCCAAATATAATACAGCACATGGATATGGTCTGTTGCCGCATCAAAGTCGTCAATCATACGTGTGCGCGTCTCATTGGCATCTGCCATTAGCTCAGCGCGATTGCCAACTGTCGTCTGAAAGCCGGTGGCTTTTGCTGAATAAGCAAAGGCTGCGCGGTACTCAGGCTTAACGGCATGTAATAACGCCATATCGCTACCAAGTACCTCTGGGCGATGACGATGCAATTTATCGATGATTTTCTGACGTTCGCGTGTGAAGTTGCGCCCTAAATGCACCTCACCAAACATCCAATAAACCAAGACGCCAAAATAAGGTAAGAGAAATAAAATCACCAACCAAGCCAAACGCGCCGGCGCCGTTAAGTCATGGCGCGCAAGGACGCGCAACGATATTAGCACCAGCAGTATAAAGTGAATGGTTAATAAAATATCGACGAGCATAGCGGAATCCGTTGTTATTATATTTATGAAGGTTATGGTTGCTCTTGGTTATATTTCAGGACTAAATTATTGGCCGAGTTGCCTTATTGATGGCTTTTATCATTAATATTCACCAAACAGCCAACCACTGACAAAGGCAAAATACTCACGAAACCACGCATTGTAGCGAATCGATAGCGGCGTTGGACTGGCGAGCAAAATAGGTCGCTGATAACCTTGATGCTTGGCAATGGCAGCCGCGCGAATGGTATGAAAATCACTGGTCACAATGGCAATAGGCGCCGTGATAGGCACTTCTTTTGCTGCCAAAATTACTTGGCTATAGATTAAGTTTTCGGCGGTACTGGTGCTTTTGCCCTCTTGTAAGATGTGCTCAAAGGCAATGCCATGTGTCTCATGTAAATAAGTCGCCATAATACTGGCTTCACTGCGCGTCTGCCCCATACCTATACCGCCACTGGTCAGCGCTAGCGCCTCTGGCTGTGCTTTAATCAGCGGGGCGGCCGTATCTAAACGCTGAGCAAGCGTCGGTGTTGGCTTGCCTGCGATAGTACCTGAACCTAATACAATAATCGCCGCGACCTCAGGCACAGGTTGTGCGCTGCGCTTGATCTGCTGCTGCAACGAGAAAATAAATAAGCCAAAGCTTATCAGCCAAATAAAAAACAGCAGCCATAGCGCATACCAAAGACGATTGCGAAATGGGTTTTGCCTAGTAAATTTGCGGATAGCATGCCAAAATATCCCATGGGTGACAAACACGCTGCCCAATAAGAATGGTACGACAGTGCCAAAGTTGATTTTTCCGACCGTCATTAACACGGCACAATCAACCATGATAACGGCACCGATAGCCACCAATCCAACTCGCGCTATAATGAGTAATTTTTTTGCCATAGTTTTAAATTTATTATGTTTAGGTAAAGCTGCTGTAGTTTAGGGTTTATTCAATCAAGTGCTTATTTGTCTATTTAATTATACGTTGTTTTAATTGCATGGCGGTTTGGTCATATCAAGACATACCAAATCCAATCCCTTTAACGTAAAAAGGAGAACCTTATGACGCCAATAATTTTTCATAATCCAAAATGCGGCACTTCTCGTAATACCCTTGCCATTATGCAGGCCTCAGGTGAGACGCCAGATGTGGTGGAATATCTAAAAACACCGCCATCTCGTGAGTACTTGATTGAGTTGTTGGCATTGATGCAGAATACTCCGCGCGAGCTTTTACGCAGTAAAGAGAGTATTTATACCGAGCTTGGTTTAGACAATCCAGCATTGACGGACGCGCAACTGATTGATGCCATGATAGCGCACCCTATTTTAATCAATCGTCCTATTGTTGTTACCGATAAAGGCGCGGCGCTGTGCCGACCGGCAGAGCGAGTGTTTGAATTACTGGAAAATCCGGTCAGTAGTTTCACAAAAGAGAATGGGGAAGTGGTGAAGCATGTTACAGAATAAAAAGACAGAAGTCTTAATAGTAGACGGTCTTAGTAATAAAAGTACTAGTAATATTGACGCTACTGATTTGCCCGCTGCTGATTCACTTAATAACGATTTACCCAATGTTGATTTTGATCAAATACAAGCCATTGATATTGAGTCTTTGGTCGGTAAAGATGACCCACGCCATGCGCCAAGAATATTGGTGTTATATGGCTCCCTGCGAGCGCGCTCATTTTCTAGATTGGCCGCTGAGGAAGCAAGCCGTCTATTGCGTTGGTATGGCTGTGAGGTGCGCATGTTTAATCCATCAGGTTTGCCACTGCCAGATGACGCAGATAGCGACCACCCAAAGGTGCAAGAGTTACGCGAGCTGGCACAGTGGTCAGAGGGCATGCTGTGGGTCAGTCCCGAGCGCCATGGCAGCATTACCAGTATTATGAAAGCGCAAATTGACTGGATTCCATTGGCGCTCGGCGGCGTACGTCCGACCCAAGGTAAAACTCTCGCTATCATGCAAGTCAGTGGCGGCAGCCAAAGTTTTAATACCGTCAATCAATTACGTATTCTTGGGCGCTGGATGCGGATGATTACCATCCCCAATCAATCTTCTATCCCTAAAGCATTTTTGGAATTTGACGATAATGACCGCATGAAAATGTCCCCACTTTATCTGCGTGTGGTTGACGTTTGCGAAGAATTGGTCAAATTTACCTGGCTTACCCGAGGTCGTTCGGTGTATCTGACTGATCGCTATTCAGAACGGGTTGAAAGCGCTGCGGAAGTCTCACAACGCGTCAATCAAAAATCGCTCTAACGTTGTTATTTTATTATTGCCTTTATTAATATTTCATTGCTTCAATTGGCTCATTAAGGTTACTTCATGCTCGCATTCGCTATTTTTATCGTAACTTTGGTCTTGGTCATCTGGCAGCCGAAAGGGCTTGGCATTGGTTGGAGTGCGATGGGCGGCGCTTTGGTTGCCTTAGTATTTGGTGTGGTGCACTGGTCTGACGTTGGTATCGTTTGGGATATCGTTTGGGACGCCACTTTTACTTTTGTGGCATTGATTATCATCTCCCTTATTTTAGATGAAGCGGGATTTTTTGGCTGGGCGGCATTACACGTCGCTCGGCTGGGCAATGGGCGCGGGCGTTTGCTATTTCCGATGATTGTGCTGCTAGGAGCGTTTATCTCCGCCTTCTTTGCCAATGATGGGGCGGCCTTACTGCTGACGCCAATTGTGATTGCTATTCTACTGCGCCTTGATTTTCCCCCCAAATCTGCTTTAGCTTTTATTATTGCCACTGGTTTTATTGCTGATACCGCAAGCTTGCCATTAGTGACTTCTAATTTGGTTAATATCGTCAGTGCCAATTATTTTGATATTGGTTTTGGTCGCTATGCGGCGGTGATGGTACCGGTAAATATCGTCTCTGTTCTAGCGACGCTATCGGTATTGTGGCTTGCTTATGCGCGGTACATTCCGAGGCACTACTCAACGGCAAATCTTAGCGCACCTCAATCGGCTATCAAAGATCCTCTGGTATTTCGGGCGGCTTTTCCACTATTAGCATCATTATTAGTGGCGTATTTCGCGACTGAATCGCTCGGGCTAGTTATCTCTGTAGTAACAGGTGCAGCGGCGCTTCTCCTAATGGCCATAGCTGGACGCTGGTGGCAAGGCGGGCGTGATGCTAAGTTTTCTATCGTCAATATTCTTAAAAAAGCACCGTGGCAAATTGTATTGTTTTCAATCGGTATGTATTTGGTGGTTTATGGTTTGGGCAATGCAGGGCTTACCGCCTATGGCGCACGAATACTTAATTGGCTAGGTCAACAAGGCGCGCTCGTTGCGACGGTCGGCACAGGGTTCTTGTCCGCCATCGTAGCGTCTGTGATGAATAATATGCCGTCGACGCTGATAGGCGCGCTGGCGATTGATAGTGCCCAAGTGCCCGCTGCTACACGAGAGTTGATGATTTATGCCAATGTCATCGGCAATGACTTGGGACCAAAATTCACGCCTATTGGTAGTTTGGCGACGCTATTGTGGTTACACGTATTGGCTGAAAAGGATTATAAAATCAGCTGGGGGCAATATATGAAGGTCGGACTGCTGATAACGCCGCCGGTATTATTAGCCACGCTATTGGCGTTGGTATTTTGGCTGCCTAAATTGCCGAGTGTTTAGGGAGTTTGTGAAAGAGTAGAAAAAAATAGGAAAACTGCAGTCTTTGATTAAGCAATATAGGATTGGCGGTGAAGGAGGAAGTCGCACTTGTAATTTAAGTAATTGATTTTAAATGATTTTTTATAAATATTAATAGGTATAGACCAACAATTAGACCAACATCTTTCAAGTATCGGATGGAAAGCGAATAACAGAATTTACCCTTTGATAGATTGTAACTAAATATTTCTAAGATACTATTTAGTCTCAAATATATATTATCACTAAAAATGTAAAATTACTTATTTCAATGATATAAGTAGATAATAAAGAAAAAACGGTGAACTAATTTTATTATGCATCTTTCATCTCGAATATAGCCAGTTACTGGATTGGGGAAGCTGCTTGACAAGCATTGCAATCCCCTCCGATTCTACTATCTAAAATACATCAATAAATCAAACTAATATCACTTTGCCTTCGAGAGTGCTAACCGCTACAATCTTATCCCATATTCCCCTTTCCTTGATTTACTTACATAGACTATCTAGCCTTATGAATAAACAACAATTAGCCAATAAAATTTGGCAGTCTGCCAATCAAATGCGTTCTAAAATCGAAGCCAACGAATATAAAGATTATATTATAGGCTTTGTGTTTTATAAGTTTTTATCAGACAAAGAAGTTCGCTTTTTAAAAGAAAATGATTTTACGGAACAGGATATCGCTAATCTCACTGAAGCGGATACTGAGACGGTAGATTTTATCAAAAAGGGCGTGGGCTATTTTATTGCCTATCCTCATTTGTTTTCCACATGGATAGATAAGGGCAGTGACTTTGATATCGCTGATGTACGTGATGCCTTGTCAGCGTTTTCACGCAATATTGAACATAAGAAAGTATTCGAGGGAATTTTTGATACCTTACAAACAGGTTTAAGTAAGCTTGGTGAGAATACTGGGTCACAAAGTAAAGCTGCCAGTAGTCTCATTCATCTTATAAAAAACATACCAATGGATGGTAAGCAAGACTACGATGTGCTTGGCTTCATTTATGAATACTTACTGGGTATGTTCGCCGCGAACGCTGGAAAAAAAGCAGGTGAGTTCTACACGCCACATGAGGTGTCACTGCTGATGTCGGAAATAGTGGCTCATCATCTAAGAGATCGTGACAAGATTGAAATTTATGACCCAACCAGTGGTTCGGGCTCATTATTGATTAACATTGGTCAATCAGTTGCTAGACACATTGACGATAGTAATAATATTAAATATTACGCTCAAGAACTTAAACAAAACACTTATAACTTAACCCGCATGAACCTTATTATGCGTGGGGTTTTACCAGCCAATATCGTGACTCGTAATGCTGATACGCTAGAGGATGACTGGCCCTATTTTAATGATGCAGATCCTATAAATAGCTATGAGACTTTATATGTCGATGCTGTGGTATCGAATCCACCATACTCGCAAGAGTGGGAACCCAAAAATAAAGAATCTGACCCTCGCTATGCTCGTTTTGGGCTAGCTCCAAAAGGCAAAGCAGATTTTGCTTTTTTACTCCATGATTTATATCATCTAAAGCCTGATGGTATCATGACTATCGTATTGCCTCACGGTGTCCTGTTTCGTGGTGGTGAAGAAGAAACTATCCGCAAGAACCTAATTGAAGCCAATCATATCGATGCGATTATTGGACTACCTGCCAATATCTTCTTTGGTACAGGCATCCCTACTGTCATCATGGTGCTCAAACAAAAACGTGCTGATACCGATATTCTGATTATCGATGCTTCAAAGGGCTTTATAAAGGTAGGTAAAGACAACCAGCTACAAGCCTCAGACATCAAAAAAATTACTGATGCAGTCATTAACCGAGAGAACATAGATAAATACGCGTCCGTCGTGAGCCAGAAAAAGGTACGCGAGCAAAACTATAATTTAAATATACCTCGCTATGTAGATTCTTCTGATGATGCGCAGACGTGGGATATTTATGCCACGATGTTTGGCGGTATTCCACAACACGAAATCGAGTCGTTACGACAATATTGGCAGGCTTTCCCTAGCTTAAAAGACAGTCTATTTACGCAAACCGATAATACGCCTTATTTTGGGTTAACGACTAAAGAGATTGAAACTCGTATCTATGATAACGAAGATATAAAGGCGTTTTTTGATCACTATCATTCAACATTCGTAAGCTTTAGCGATTATCTACGGGCTGAATTGATCGACAATTCAACTACGCTCAAGATCTCTAGGCAAGAAAATGTGTTAGCAAATAATATATTTGAGCGCTTACAGCACTTCAAACTAATTGATAAATATGCTGCCTATCAATCTCTTGATGACTTGTGGCAACAGATAATGACAGATTTAGAAATCATTCAAACCGAGAGCTTTGCCGCGACCAAAAAGGTCAATCCGAATATGGTAATAAAAAAAGTCAACGGTAAGGATAAAGAAGTACAAGAAGGCTGGGTCGGGCATATATTGCCCTTTGAGCTAGTCCAGCAGCAGCTATTAGCCGATGATTTAAAGCAACTAAAGGATAAAGAAAGCCGTCTAGGCGCAGTAGCTAGCGAGCTAGAGGCTTTGATAGATGAGCTGGATGAGGAGCAAAAAGAGAGTTTGCTTAATGATAGCAATAGCAGCTTTTTAGTTAATGAGGTCAATAAAGCCCTCAAGTCAGCCTATGCTGACATTGAGACCCCTGAAGTCGTAGCGTTAAATGCTTACCTAGCATTTTTGGATGAAAAGCCCAACAAGCTTGAAAAGCTCGAATTCATTGCTAACAATACCATTGTTAATTGGCAAGATGTCGATGCCAACAAAGACGGTACTTATGGCAAATCCAAAATAAATGCTTATCTCAAGACCTTACAAGCCTCGCACCAGTTTGCTGATGACAGTGATGAGGCTAGACTAGTGCAGATAAGCGATTTATTAGATGAAGAAAAAACACTAAAGTCGGAGATTAAAGAAGACACAGAAGCTTTGCATCAAAAAACTAAATTGACGATTGAGGCGCTGACTGATGAAAAGGTGAATGATCTACTAAATCATAAATGGATATTACCATTAGTACAAGCAATGGCACAGTTAGCAAATGATGTAGTAAGCCACCTAACGCTGCAAGTGCAGGCATTGGCTGATAAATATGCTGATACCTATACGGATACCATTAGCCAATTGAATACGGCTGAAAATGAGCTGGCAGATTTGCTTGATGAGCTGACTGGTAATGAGTTTGATATGGCCGGATTACAAGCATTTCAGACGTTGTTGAAAGAATAAAGCTTATACATAGTGAGTCATTCTTATCACATACGCTTTATATATTTAAAATAAGAGAGAAATTATGGATAACAAATTTTTGCTCTATACAACCGCCAGCGGTAATGTTGATGTTAGTGTTTATCTTGAAGATGAAACATTATGGCTAACGCAAAAAGAAATCACTATATTATTTGGCGTGTCAAAATCAACCATTAGTGAACACTTCAAAAATATCTTTGAAAGTGGTGAGTTGGAAGAGATTCGAACTGTTCGGAAATTCCGAACGGTTCGTCAAGAGGGGGAAAGGCAGGTAACGAGAGAGCTAGAGCATTACAATCTTGATGCCATCATTTCCGTCGGCTATCGGGTCAACTCTGCTCAAGCAACGCAGTTTCGTATTTGGGCGACCCAGATACTAAAAGAGTTTATACAAAAAGGCTTTGTGTTAGATGATGAGCGTCTCAAGCAAGGCAAAGCTGTATTCGGACAAGATTACTTTCGTGAATTACTGGAACGCGTACGCTCAATCCGTGCCAGTGAGCGTAGGGTATGGCAGCAAATCACCGATATATTTAGAGAGTGTAGCATCGACTATGATAAACACTCATCCATTACCCGTCAGTTCTATGCCAATGTACAAAATAAATTTCATTATGCGATTACAGGGCAGACAGCTGCTGAGATAGTTTATACCAGTGCTAATAAAAATTCTGAAAATATGGGGCTTACCACATGGAAATCTTCACCAGAGGGTAGGGTGCTTTTGAGCGATACTTTTACGGCTAAAAATTATTTGACTGAAAAACAAATTCGTCAGTTAGAGAGAGCAGTAACGAGCTATTTTGATTATATAGAGAGTCTAATCGAACGCGGTGACAAAGATCAGTTTACGATGGAGAAGTTGGCAGATAGTGTGAACCGCTTTTTAAGTTTTAATGAGTATCAGGTGTTAGATGGCTATGGTCAAGTGTCAGCCGAGCAAGCAAAAGAAAAAGCGCGAGTAGAATATGCTGCGTTCAATAAAGAACAGAAAATAATCTCTGACTTTGATAAAAAAATTAAGCAGTTAGCGGAGCGATCAGATGATAACTAAAAAATATATTCCGCAAATTCGCTTTAAAGGCTTTGATGAGGATTGGGCTGTACAATCAATGGAGGGTTTCGGTTCATCAGTGGGTGGAACGTCACTAGAAAGTGAGTTTACAACGACTGGTAAGTACAAGGTAATAAGCATTGGCTCGTATTCAAAAAATAGCACTTACACAGATCAAGGTATCCGAGTACCAGAAAATGAAAAAACCCGTAAAAAGATTTTAAATAAGAATGATCTCGCTATGGTTCTGAATGATAAAACATTAGCAGGGAATATCATAGGAAGAGCTCTACTAATCGATGAAGACGAAAAATACGTTTTTAATCAGAGAACACAGCGACTGATATTAAATCAGCAAAAGTATTATCCTAAATTTATTTATCAAATGCTCAATGCTAATAACATACGTGAAAAGATTGTAAAGTCCTCACAAGGGAATACACAAATCTATGTTAATTGGTCAGGTGTTAAAAGCTTAACATATTCATTACCGAATTCATTGCAAGAACAAACTGCTATCGGCAACCTTTTTCAAAATATTGACCAAACCATTGCGTTACAGCGTCGTCAGTATGAGCAAACGCAAACACTAAAGAAATCGTTGCTAGGTAAAATGTTTCCACAAGCAAATCAAAGTCAGCCTGATATACGTCTAAAAAGTTTTAGTGGTGATTGGGTTGAATACAGACTTGGAGACATTGCAAATCTTATTAATGGAAGAGCATATAAACAAGATGAGCTCTTAGATAGTGGAAAATATCCAGTTTTAAGAGTAGGTAATTTTAATACAAATACACATTGGTATTACTCTGACCTTGAACTTGATGACAAGTTCTACGTAAACCAAGGTGATTTGCTTTATACGTGGGCTACTATCTTTGCTCCATATCTTTGGAGTGGGAACAAGGCTATTTATCATTACCATATATGGAAGTTAGATTTAACTTGTAGTCTTGATAAGCTGTTCACGTTTCATTTGCTAAAAGCTGAAGAAGTTTCTTTAACGAGTAATACTAATGGCTCAACTATGATTCATGTAACAAAAGGAGAAATGGAAAATAAAAAGATTAAAATACCATCAATCGAAGAACAAAAAGCCATAGGTAAACTTCTTAAGCAATTAGATGACACCCTAACTTTACAGACTAAACAACTTAAAACCTTAGAAAATCTTAAAAAAGCCTTATTGGCAAAAATGTTTGTTTGACTCTACCTTTTAAGGCTAGCACATGAGCTTTGCATCAGAAACTAAGTTTGAAGACGCCCTTATCCAGCTTCTCATTGATAAAGGTTGGCATGAAAATGTTATTAATCGTCCTACCGAGCAAGACCTAATCGATAATTGGGCAGAGATTCTATTTCAAAATAACCGTGGTATAGACCGTCTAAATAATGAGCCACTTACCGATGGTGAAATGCAGCAGCTAATTGAGCAGATAAATAGCTTAAAGACACCACTTAAGCTCAATGGCTTTATTAATGGCAAAACCGTCTCTATTACCCGTGATAATCCAGCAGATCCATTACACCTTGGTAAAGAGATCAGCTTAAAGATATATGATCGTCATGAGATTGCAGCAGGACAGAGCCGCTATCAGATTGTTAAGCAGCCTCAATTTCCTACCCAGTCACCAATATTGAGAGATCGACGTGGTGACCTCATGCTACTTATTAACGGTATGCCTGTCTTTCATATCGAACTAAAGCGTAGTGGTGTTTCTGTCAGTCAAGCTTGCAACCAAATAGAAAAGTATGCCGAAGCCAAAATCTTTACAGGATTATTTAGTTTAGTCCAGATATTTATTGCAATGACTCCTGAAGAGTCCGTTTATTTTGCCAATCCAGACGGTAATTTCAATGCTGATTACTACTTTCATTGGGGAGATGTTAACAACGAGCCAAAACTTGGTTATAAAGACTTTGTGGGCTCCCTGCTCAATATTCCAGTAGCACATCAAATGATAGGATTTTATACCGTAGCGGATGCCGCTGATGGAGTGCTAAAGGTCATGCGTAGCTATCAGTATTATGCTGCTCATGCCATCTCTGACAAAGTATCTAAAACCAATTGGCAAGATACTAACAGACAACTAGGCGGCTATATCTGGCATACCACAGGCTCTGGTAAAACCATGACTAGCTTTAAATCGGCACAATTAATAGCAAGCTCAAAAGATGCTGATAAAGTGCTGTTTCTGATGGATAGAATTGAGTTGGGTACACAGTCTCTTGAAGCATATGAAGGCTTTGCTGAAGAGAGTCTAAGTATACAAGCCACTGAAAATACTAACGAGCTGATTACTAAAATAAAAAGTAGTGATCCAAAAAATACTTTGATCGTTACCTCTATTCAAAAAATGAGTAATATTGAAGAAAGTAGCAACGGTATGAACGCTCATGACCTTGAGCTCATGCAAGACAAGCGCTTGGTGTTTATTATCGATGAAGCACATCGTTCTACTTTTGGCGATATGTTGCAGACTATCAAACTGACTTTTCCCAAGGCCATATTTTTTGGCTTTACAGGTACGCCTATTCACGATGAAAATCAGCGAAAAATGAATACTACCGCTGATATATTTGGTGATGAGTTACATCGATATAGCATAGCTGATGGTATCCGTGATAGAAATGTGCTGGGCTTCGACTTATATAGAGTAGGAACATTTAAAGATAAAGAAGTGCGTAAAGCCGTTGCCTTACAGCAAGCGAAAGCCAGTACAGAGTCAGAAGCTTTAGCGGATGATAAAAAGAAAAAGAAGTATTATGAGTTTATGAATGATGTGGAAATGGCAGGTTATCGTCAAGCTGACGGTAAGTATATAAAGGGTATCGAAGATCATCTACCTAAAGAGCAATACCTGACGGATGAGCATCAAAATATGGTGGTTGCTGATATTTTAGATAACTTTCCTACACTGAGCCGAGGTAACAAGTTTCATGCGATATTTGCTACCAGTAGCATTATTGAGGCTATTACTTACTATCGATTATTCAAAGATCAAATAGCTGCACAAGATCTAGATCTAAAAATCAGTGCTTTGTTTGATGCTAATGAAGGCAATGAGACGACCTCGTTTTTTAAAGAAAGGGGTATGGCAGAGATTATCGAAGACTATAATACTCAGTATGAAAAGGATTATAGAATTGCCACTCACAGTAAATTCAAAAAAGACATTGCCAATCGGCTAGCGCATAAAAAGCCGTATAACTTGATTGAGCGTACGCCAGATAAGCAGTTAGATATTCTTATAGTAGTGGAACAAATGCTTACAGGCTTTGATTCTAAGTGGGTCAATACCTTATATATAGATAAGCTCATACGCTACGAGAGCATCATCCAAGCCTTCTCTCGCACGAATCGATTATTCGGGCATGAAAAGCCTTTTGGTACAGTACGCTATTACCGTAAGCCTTATACGATGGAGCGTAATATCGAAGCTGCTATTAAGTTATATTCTGGTGATAAGCCAATAGGCTTATTCGTAGATAAACTTGAAAGCAATCTGCAAAAAATGAACGAGGTTTTTTCTGAGATAGTAGATGTTTTCAAAGTGGCAGGTGTACAGAACTTTGAATCCTTACCAAGCGCAGAAGCCAGCCAAGCTAAATTTGCTAAATTATTTAAGCAGTTTAATGACCATCTAGAAGCTGCTGAAATTCAAGGTTTTATATGGGACATATTAGATTATGACTGCGGCGACAGTAACGTTAAGCTAACTTTTAATGAGCAATTATATCTTGTTCTAGCAATGCGCTACAGAGAGTTATTTCAGGGTGGTTCTGGTGGTGGAGAAGGTGAAGTACCTTTTGATATTAGTGGCTATTTGACAGAAATTAATACCGATAGAATTGATACTGAATATCTGAATGAGCGTTTTGATAAGTATTTAGAATCACTAGAATCTGGTGATGCAGAACAGGCATTAAACGAATTACACAAAGCCTTCCCTACGCTTAGCCAAGAAGAACAAAAATATGCCAACATATTTTTGCGCGATGTACAGCGTGGGAAAGTAAAAGTTGAAGCTAATACTACTTTCAAAGATTATATCGTCGATTATAAAGTGAAGGCTCAAAACGATAATATCAGGCAGTTTTCTGATAGTTTAGGGCTAGATGAAACTAAGCTACGTGAGCTTATGAGTAAGCAAATTACTGAAACGACTATCAATGAATTTGGTCGCTTTGATGAACTAAAAGATACAGTGGACAAGCAGAAAGCCAAAGCGTACTTTGAATCTATAGAAGGCATTAGTATTCCTCCATTTAAGGTCAACATAAAAACTGCCTCAGCGCTGCGAGAGTTTATTTTGAGTGAGGGTGGATCAGAGTAGCAGGTGTCTACATAGGCGTCTTTAACTGTCATTTTTTCATAGCTTCGAGAGCTTCTTGTCGTTTGGTTCTTTCGAGGCTTCTTTTAGTTAAATCGGAACTAAAGCTTGTAATCTCATCATATATTACATATCCAAAAAACAGACTAATTCCCCACAACGGTATACAGGAAAGAGCAATTGATGTAGCAAGTGCATCAGCAGCTGGTATTAGCTTTAAGGAAAAAGCAATATTACTAGCAACCCCAAAAAAAAGATGAAGAAATATTAGTTTCATCACAGGCCTGGAATATTCTTTAACTAAGTCGGCAATACGATTTAACTCACTAACACTAGCATTCGATATGTATTTAGTGTCTTGCAGCTTAAAGTATATTTGTGCAAGTAAGGCAGATGTAATAGCTGCTAATGTAAAAAACCATCTGAAGTTAATCAGTATATAGTTAGAATCATTCTTAAAAAGGATGAAAAGAATAGTAGAAATTACTGCCATGAGAGTAATATTCAGAATAAGAGGGTGTCTCATCATCAAGCCAATAAATATAATTTTCATGGCGACCTCGTCTTGTTATTCTATACTCTGATGCAGAAAGGTATGAATCTCTTCAACTAATCTATTTCTATCGAAACTATTGTTATCTAACATCTGCTGCTTGATTACTCCTTTCACTCTTAAATTACCTTGCTTATAATCTGAGCCATCAGCAAAGTTAATTTCTATATAACTGTCATCAAGTGTAGCCAATGATAAGGTTATGTCGTCTAAAACTTTCTGACCTTCAGTAGAGGTATTCCTTAGGTAGTCAATAGTTACATTCACTCGTAAGTTAGAGTCATCCATTGCAGAGCTAAACCCTAAACTTTTTCCAACTGTATCGCTAATTTTACTTAACAATGATTTGTCTTTTAACTCAAATGGTTTGCTGTTACTTTTGCTAGATTGTTGTGTTAAAACCCCTTGTCCAATCTTGACGTTACTTACATGGGTGTTTTTTAACTTTTCTCTAAGAGGTTTTGGATAAACGTCTTTAATTAGTAAAACCTTAGCATGTTCAGGGTCTTTCCAATAATAAGTATTAAGTAAGAAATTGAAATAGCTGACGAATCTCTGAAGTCCAAGAGTTGAAATATGGATGGCTAAATGATCATCTGACAATCCAAATATAATACGTGAATTAACAAATTCACTAGTACTGTTTTTAAGCTCTGCTTCGTCGGCAGCAACATCTTTAGTCGTTATTGACCTCTCCAAAAGGTTGTTTTCTTTTACAGCATCATGAATAATACTTTGAACCTTGTCTGTTTCGAAACAGACAATTTCTCCGTAATATACGCCTTGGTAGTCCATTACATTGTTAAGTAGATAGGTCTTTTTACCTTCCACAAATTTTCTTTGATCTGGACTTAAGTTATTTAAACTTTCAAGTATTTGCTGAAAAGTAATATCATCGTCTAACTTGATAGTTTTATAATAGAAGGTTAGGTTTCTTGATTTACTAGCCATTTCGTCCTCTAATTTTAAAGCAAATGATAATTTCTACAATTAAGTTAATACGATATACGTCAATTAGTGTCGCATACTTCTTTGTAAACTATAGTTCTGCTAATCATACACTGCTTTTGTATAATTGATAGAGTACAATGAGTGGAAAAGAATAATTCATGACCAACTATTTTCAATAATCTCACTATGACTAACCACTACCAAGGCCTTATCCTGAGCCTAACTCAGCAGCCAACTGAACAAGAATGGCTTGAGTTTAAGCATAACTTTCATAGCCCTGATGAGATCGGTAAGCGGATATCCGCGCTTGCCAATGGCGCGTGCTTGGCTGGCAAGAAATTTGGCTATTTAGTGTTTGGCGTAGAGGACGGCACACACAACATCGTTGGTACAAGCTTTAGCCCAAGGACAAAAAAAGCCAAAGGTAACGAGGACTTAGAGCATTGGCTGGTCAGCCGTCTAAGTCCTAAGATTCATTTTACCATTCATGAACTACAGATCGATGGTAAAGCAGTGGTGCTGTTTGAGATTCCAGCAGCGACCGATACGCCTATTAGTTTTTTGCATGAGCATTATATTCGCATTGGTAGCGTCACAAAACCTCTAAAGCACTATCCCGATCAAAGCCGTAAGCTCTGGCAAAATCAAGCCGATGACTGGAGTGCCGAGATTTGCCACGAGGCAACGCTTGAAGACCTTGACCCTAAAGCTATCGCAGTTGCTAGACAAGTCTTTGCGGATAAAAACAAGCGGTTGGCTGAAGATGTTAGAGAATGGGATGACATCACTTTTTTGAATAAAGCCAAAATTACCATTCGTGGTCAGATCACCAATACAGCGATTATTTTATTAGGGCGTTATGAATCCACAAGTTTTTTAAGCCCAGCGCAAGCGCATATCACTTGGATTTTAAAGGGCGTTGATGGCATTGAAAAAGATTATGAGCATTTCGAACCACCGTTTTTATTAGTCTTAGATGAGGTGTATAACAAGATCCGTAATCTCAATTATCGCTACATGGCGTCAGGTACGCTGTTTCCTGAAGAGGTGCAGCAATACGATCCTTATATCATTCGTGAAGCGTTAAGCAATGCCATTGGTCATCAAGACTACCGACTAGGTGGACGTATCATAGTAGTTGAAAAAGAAGACTCAACGCTATTGTTTCAAAACAGCGGTGCGTTTATTCCTAAGACCATTGAAAATGTCTTGCTACAAGATGCGCCTGAAGCGAGTTACCGCAATCCGTTCTTGGTCAATGCCATGGTCAATCTAAATATGATGGACACCATCGGTAGCGGCATCAAAAAAATGTATCAGATTCAGTCTAAGCGCTTTTTCCCATTGCCAGATTATGACTTAACCCGTGAAAGAGTAGGCGTGAAGTTTACAGGTAAAGTACTTGATCAAGAGTACGCCAAGCAGTTAGCAACCGTCGATAATCTCACACTGCATGACATTATAGCGCTTGATAAAGTCCAGAAAGGGCAAAGCGTTACTGAAGAAGAAGCCGACGCGTTACGCAAAAAGTCATTGATAGAAGGACGTAAAAATAGCTATATCATCGCCGCTGATGTTGCTAAGCATACTGAGCAGCAGGCGGAGTATATGCAAATGCGTGGCTTAGATGATATGCATTATCAAAGTTTGATCGTAGAATACCTCAAGACGTTTGAACGAGGTAGACTAGCTGATTTTGATAAAATGCTGGCTAATAAATTACCGCAAGTACTGGATGATAAACAGCGTAAGAACAAGGTGCGTAATCTATTGCAGAAAATGCGCCGAGATGGTTTAGTCGTTTCGGAGGGTTGGTCTTGGTCTCTTCCAAATAGCTAAGGATAGCTAAAAACAGCTAAGCCTAGCTAGGTTTAGCTATTTAAAGTGTTTTAAAAAGAGCCTAGTAGCTGTCTGAGTCTGACGTTTTGCCAGTGATCGATTTATTTGTAAATAAATCTATTCATGATGTGCCTTTCTATATTGTCTATATAGAAGTAATGAGTTTTGATCAGCTAGTAAAAATTGTTGCAGAGAGAAAAAGTGGTTTTGTCTCTTAGTTAAGAATACCTAGTTTATTAAGCATGAAATTAGTACAAAAAAAAGACTTGAAATAGTTATTTAGTCGCCTAATACTAATCACTCTAACATTTAGTATAAGGAAGGTACGATGGATAGTCCATACGGTGATGATCATATAGAAAATATTGTTGACTTTGATAAGCTTACATTAGAAGACCAACAGCTTGAAGATGAAGAGCTTACACCAGAAGAGCAACAGCTTGAAGATGATATTACTGAACAAATGGCAAAGCAGGGTTTAGCGCACGATGACTTTGAAGGTGACGTGCCTGTTGGGGCTTTCATTGATATAAATCGATAAGTTGCTCTGATGCTATTAAAGAAAAAAATAAGCTGCGTAACGCAGCTTATTTTTTTATAGCGTATCAATGAACTCGAGTCGCTATCTTACTTTCAATCCACTTAGCAACTTCGCTTTCGACCCATGCCACACGTCCCTTGGTTAGCTTAACCTGAACGGGGAAGGTGGGATCGTGACGGTCTGATCTTTTATCGAGCATGTCGTAAATCGTAGTGCTGCTAAGCCCTGTATAATGTACGACTTGCTTTAGCGGTAGCATGCGAGGTATTTGCGGCATGCTTCGTGTTGATACGTTTTGTTGAGTGCCTGTGTTTAAAATTTCCATGAATATCTCCTTATTAGTTAATGAGAGCGTCATCTCTCATACAGTGAGGGAGTCCCATATTTTTTTACGGCATCCTATACAGTCCGTTCTCTAGTCTTGGGTTGAAGTAATAAAAAAGGAGCAGAATGAATCCGCTCCTTTTTATGTCACCTATCTGCTTTGAATGCGTTAGCTCACCGCTGTAACACTTTGCCGTAATCCTTGCTCAATGCTAGTCACGTTATGAGTCGCTAACCTGTTTTGATAATTCCCTTGCTGAACACTACTGACATCATCAGTCTCTACTGGATAAAATTCTTCGACCACATCAAGTAGACTATCGCTATCAATCTCAAAGCACGAATTCACATAGCCAAGCTTCGCGGCTTCCTCTAATGCCGCTTGATCAAAGCCGTGTTCACTTAGCTCGGTATCAATCGCTCTGGCATGTTGTACTGCATCTTTAAGTGTCACACCATCACGCAAGGTTAAATCCACAAAGTAAATCGGCGTTCGATAGCTTTGTGTGGTGCTTTTGCCTCGTAGGGTTAATTGAAGGGGCAAGCATGAAAGCTTATTGCCTGATACTGCTGCAAAATAGCTCAGCCGTGCTGCAAGCGTTCTAATGCTATTAAAGCCTGTGGTGCGAAAGATAAACGTGCCTAACTCGTCGTCTTCACTGAGATTAACGTACAAGCGACCATATGGTTTACACGCGCCGCCTTGCGCGAGTGGACAGCGATCAGGTGATAGGCATGGCAGTGTTTCCACGCCATTGCTTGTGCGGCGCTGACACTGCTCACCGTCACCCACGCATAACGGTCTGCCCGTTTGCCGATCAAATAGCGTGTACTCAGCTCGTAGGTTTAGTGTCGGATCATTGAATAACATACGAACGGGAATTTGCCTCAATTTACCGTCATTATTTGCACGTAGCTTTTCGTCTAGTGGATGATTGATCCAGCCGTCTTTATTTTGAACTTGGCTGGTAATGGTGAATTGATCGTCTTTAGCAGGAAGACGTTTGCCGTCTTTTTGAACGACACGTCCAATGCTGATGCGACCTAAAACTGGTGGAGTAATCGTTAGACCTTTAATCATAGTGATATTCCTCATATGTTTTAGTTAGCCATAAAAAGCCCACCTGTGCTAGGTGGGCTGTTATGTGCTTACTTTAATTGATTATCTTTGATCGGTTGATGAATGTATTGATGGTTATTAATAAGTGATTGATGGCTTAATCGTTTAAGACCACAAAGCGACGACTACCTTGACGAGTTTTGCCAAATTTAGCTAATAGCTCAGGATGGGCTTTGATAACGGCTTTACTATCCAAGCCAATACTGTCTTTCGAGCGTTTCCAAGAAATTGCGCCCATCGAAAATACCGCAATCTCATTATCTTGGATTAAGCTTTGCAGCTGATGCTTCACTTGATCATGACGCTGCTCTAGTTCCTGCATGTAATCACGGTAGCTAAGCAACTGCTCGAACAACTTGTTCGCACCATCGTCATCTCGTAGATCAACCTTGCTTGATGGTTTAGGGTTTGGATACAGCTGTTTTAATGCCCGAGCTGCCGATTCAGAATGGTCAGGGGTTGGTGGTGTGTCGGTTGCTACGTATTGCCAGAACAGGCGCTCCTGCTCGATGATGGATTCAATCAATCGCTCATCACGCTCAACCTTATAAATTTTCGCCTCATGACCGCAAAGCAGCACACAGATATGCGCTGCAGTTTTGCCAGTGACCGCTAATTGATGTTGAACTTGGCACGTGACATAGAGCGGTACGCCATGCTTCCATAGCTTGGCACCATGTTCACCAGCGGTCTTGCACTCTAAAATCTGTACCTCATCACTACCAGTGATTGCGTAATCTAAATTAGCCAGCATAAAGTGCTTGTCAGGATCAGGATGCTGCAAGATCGCGTTCACACGGCGTACCTTATTGCCTGTATGCTCTTGATAGTATTTAGCCACCATCGGCTCTAACGTATTGCCCCAGTACAGTGGTGAGTAGCCCTCTAAGCTCTCATCAATGCTTGATTCCATACGTCCTGTCTTAATCATCCATAACTCCAGCATGGATAGATAAGGATGTATACCACAAGCAGCTGCGGCATCAGAGCTGCCAATACCTTGCTTGCGAACAGCTAGCCACTCTTCACGACTTAACGATTTGGTATTAACCAAACGCTTAGCCGTGCTTGATTGATTAACAGATGATTTAACGGTTTTATTTTCAGCCTTAGGCTTTGGCATCTCTGCGCTATTGTTCCGGGCTTTTAGTGGAACCTTACCCTTAACGGTTGCACGCTTAACTCTTGGCTGAGTAGTTGTATTTAATGCGATCATGTTCATAATGAATTCCTTCGTTAGATTTATTATTAATAAGTAATGCGGTACTTTGTTTGATTGACGGCATAAAAAAACCACGCTCAAAGGCGTGGTTGATTCATTAGTTAAATACAGTGTCTATGCGATTAGGCGACTAGGCAATTAAGCGCAGCGCTTCATCCAAGCTTTTATCTTTGAGCTTCGCCCCTGCACCAAACCAAGCTGAATCAAGGCGATGGTCTTGCGACATGGCACGGCGTTCATGATCGACAAACTCAGTCATAGCAGACAGCAATCCATAAGCGGTATCTTTAGCAGAATCTAGATCAGCACCGCGACCTTGTCCGTTGAACATAGTCATTACCTGATTCATCGCACGGGCATTCGGCACCGCTTCTTTCTCCTTCTTAGCGGTATTAAATAAAATAAGGCCATCGTCTTTGACATCGTTAAACACACGGTTTAAGTAATTGGCGGCTTCTGCTTGCGTCACTCGTCTATTGGTAAGCTGCTTCATCTCATAATTAAAGTCATCCCACTGACTGACAGAAACGCCTAGTTGCTGTTTGACTTTGTCGGCATCAAAGGTGGTACTGTGCGGTACTTTCACCACACCGCCACTACCATCAGCCAAGCTGATTGCTAAGGTGTTATTACACACCACACGGATATTGGTGAACTGCGCTGTGGTGGCAAGCGTACCATCACAAGCGGTTGCTAGCAGCAAATAGCCATGACTGACATCACCACCTTTGAGTGTTGCGGATTGTCCAGTACGAGCCAATGCCCAGAACTTACGGCCCCCTTTTAATACCCCTGCTGTCTCAAGCTCAAAGTCTGCTTGTTCCGTCAGATCACGATAGAATTCTAGAATCTCACTCGGTTGTACTTCTTGATAGCGCTGACTGACCACTGATAATGGTTCTAGGTTATCTGATCGATACAACACTTTATTGCTGTCAAAAGGCATGATCAGGTTTTGGCCTTTATCATTGGTTGCCATGTAGCTGACGTCTGAGGACTCAATACGCCAATCCATACCAGCCTCACGGGCCCAGACTTCAATAGGCTGCTTTGGAGATAATTCACTGCCTAAGCCATGCCAAGGGGTTTCGCCAACATAAGCCATATTTTCGAGTAAATGTGCCATGATTAATTTCCTTTTATTGTTTAATAAAATAAGTGGTTTGACCGATTCAATGCTTTAAGGCATGAATCATCGAGTAATTAAATAAATGAGAGCGTTAGATGCTAAAGCTATGCTGACAGGTACTGCATAAATAGCGCGGCAGGACAGCCGCTCTAATGAGTGGCGGCTGCATCAGCCTTTGTTGTGCCAGATTAATAACGGTGGCAATGGCGCTGCCTGCGACCATACCAATCACAGGGTTAATCTTGTAGTACTTGCAGACACCAACGCCAAGACTGACTAACAGCTTTGGTGACAGCACATGCTCTGAAATACTTTGCATACTGGTATCTATATTTTCGATGACATGAGAAGAGTGACAGTTGGGACAGATAGGTTTCATAGTACCTCCTTGATAATGGCGCATAAAAAAGGCCTGCTATAAAGCAGGCCTTGATGATACGTTTAGGGTTAGATTGATAAGGCAACGATGACATCGATGCTCATCTCATGGAAATACTATATATCTGAAATTATTTTGCTATGAGATTATGCCTCTACGTTTTGGGGTTCTATAAATACCGTGACCAAAGGTGCGCATGTTTGGCACCCACAATTTAAGCTGCTGCTCATGCTTGCTTGGTTTGGTTAGGTATAAAGCTGACGTTACCGCGTTTTCAACTTTCTTAGCATTATCACGATAGATCATGCCAATACCCAATTTGCCATTTTTCTCATACTTCTGCTTAGTCTCTGTATCGTGATAGTTATAGTACTCACCTAAACCACCTGTCATCATTTTCCATTTTTCACCTACCTCTTTTGCTAGATACCAGTCATTTTGTCTTTCTGAGCCATCGTATATTAGGAGTAAATGACAGTGCAGTCCGCCCTCAATACCACCTTGTTCAAGAGCCCATGCATAGCCTTGCAGATGCTCAAAGCATGTTTTCTTATTACCGATAAGATCTCTAAATTTTCTCATGTGACAGTCAAAATCTTCAATAGATACATGGTGGCTGGTTTCTTTTACGTATTTTAGGTCGATACGGATAAAGAGCAGTCGTGAGTAATGATTAATCAGGCTGTGTACATAGTTCTTTAATTCCCTTTTATTGTACGATTCTTGATAAATGAACGCCTGACGTTCATTCTCAATATCATTTTTATAGCATGACAGTATGTTGATAAAACGCTTTGTTTTATCATGATCCCAAATCACATTTTCTGGATAGGTATCACCAACGATCGCTTGAGTGCTACTAAAAAATGCTAAGACTGGCTGTGTATAAAATAACTCAGTATTGAGATGATTCATGAACGGGTAATACAACCCGTTCAGTTTATCCATAGTCTCATTAAAGCTGATGGTGTTCGCCAGTATGTCCGTAACCAGACTGTGAACATTAGCGACAACTAGAGGTTGATTAAGATGTGAATACGGCATGGTAGTGCTCCTATGAAGTTGGTTTCATAGGGTAAGGTCAGTCTGTATTTTTATAATATTAACTGCTGAGAGTTGCGCTCTCAGCACTAGAATAAATGATAGTGGTATTATTAATAATATAAATAACCCACTAAGGATGAGCTGCCAAAGAGCAGCTTTTTGCTTGTGTGCTTAGGGTTTTTTTATCGAGATTGAGGACGGATTGCTGTCTACGTTGTAGATTTTGTTAAGATGGAGTTAGCTAAACGCTAGTGAAATAATATAGGACAAATGTTTTTTAAAATAGCCACATACGAGTTAGAAATTAATTTATACGATCATAATATGAGTTCATGATTAGGAATGTAATTGCTATGCTATTGCTATGCTATTGCTCAGGTATCACACCATTAGCTAAAGCTAGCTGACAAGTATTTAGCTAGTTTTTTTACTAAACAGCTAGGTCTGCCTAACTCAAAATACAAGCGATTTGCAGTTGCTGTTGGTAAACCTTGCAAGTACCTTATAAAATTTATTATAAAAAAACCTATACTTACATATGAAATAGGCCTATATTAGAAATATAAAGCTATTAGCATTAGTATCAGTGTCTATCTGGATTTATTGCTAGAAATAAACTAGGTTTTTCATAGTGAGGGATTACTAATATACTAATAGTTTATTAGTTTTATACTATGGTTTTTTATAGGGAGTTTGCATAGTGAGTGGAGAAGTAACGGTATTACATACCAGTCAAGACTGTCATCTTGATGAAGGATCTATGAGATATCTTAATTCGCAGATGTTAAGAACAATGTCAGATTTATATAGGAAAGACATATTATCTGGAGTAAAGCGTATAGAAGATTTCTATATAGAACTGAGAAAAGTAAGCGTTACGGATGCAAGATCACTACTATATATGCATAGAAATATAACGGGCAGAAGTTGGGAAAATATAAATTATGATGATGATGACTATAGAAATTTGTTGATTAAAGAATTGAGATCTTGGCCATCTCCTATTGATAAATTTAATGAACTAATAGAAATTAAAATAGAATATGTTTTGCCAAAAAGTTATCTTGATTGGTTTAAAAGCGATTTGAGATGCTCGCTTTTTCTGTTGAGCCTAATTCATAATATAGTTAGTTATAACGCCTATAAAGGTAAGGATGAAGCTATTGCTAAAATCACCAGTTTCTTGATTGACAATATTATGGATTTCAATAGCAATGCTAATAATAGTTTTGGATATAAAGAAATAATACGTATAGACGAAGACTGGAAAACTGCAAACCTACAGTCTATAAAATCAACCTACTTGAAAGGTCGTACTGACTATAAAGAAATAAAATGGCTTGATTCTTCTAATCACGAACAAGTCGAATGGGCATATAACTATCTTGATGATGTTCAAAATAAACCTATTATTCTGAAAGGTGTGTTTTTCCCCGAAACTATTGAAGAAAAATATGAGCTTATACTAGCTCACTTAGATAGGCTAAGTAATATTGAAAGTCATGAAGTAGGAACTAAGCAGAAAAAAGGTTTCTCTCCACGAAGCTATACTTTGTATAGTATGAAAAAGGCATGGAACGGTCTAAAGAGCTATAGTTCTAAGAGCAAAGTTAGCGATGGTAATGTAAATATATATAAGAAGAATCAAGCAAAACTAGAAGCACTCGCAGAGCTTAATAAAACTTCAGTTAATAAATTAATGAATAAATATGTTGAAAGTTTATATGAGAGCTCTTTTTTAGATCACGAGAATAGTGAAAAAACTATTGATCAAAACGATTGTGCTGAAAGTGTAAATGATCAAGATGATTACAAGACATCAGTACCTGATTTAGAATTGGGGTCAATCTCTAATGAACCATTTTCTAATGATAATGTTACCAAACCTAGTTGTGAATTCAAAAAAGTGAATCCTCATGAATGTAGTTTTAATTCAGATAAAAAGCGCATAAGTCTCAAGATTAAAAGTTCACCAACCAGGGCTAGATTAACGTGCAAAAAGGGTATTAATAAAGCAAGGTAACTGCATTAGCTCTGTTTTTTAATCAACATTGAAAGTATATCGTCAATGCTTAAGCCTTTATCTTTCAACGCCTGTATTAAAACATCACTATTTATGTTTGATAGTGATACTTGATTCTGCTCCGTCAATGACCTTTCAATCTGCTGCCTCGCTGTCTGAAAGTCCACAACCTCGCCTGTGTCTCTGAGCAGGTCTAAAAAGTCAGCCCAAACTTGCATGATTTTACGACGCTCCTCTAAATGCTGCGCGTGGTTATAAACCGCGCGAATGCTGCTTTTTTTATCATGCGCCATCTGCTTTTCAATCGCGTCGCCCATATAGCCAAGCTCGTTTAGGTTGGTTGAGGCAATGTGACGAAAGCCGTGCCCTGTTTGTTTGCCAGCGTAACCTAAGATATCAAGCGCGTTATTAATAAACTCTTCGCTATACGGCTGATGCATGCCTTTATGATAAAAAACGTATTCATACTGTCCTGTAATGGCTTTCATCTCTTCTAGCACTGCGAGCATCTGATCTGATAGCGGTACGACATGCTTACGCGCAATTTTAAGGTTATCAATATCAACACGCCATAAGCGATTGGCAAAATCGATATGACTCCACTTCATCATACGCAGCTCGATGGTACGACAGAATGAATAGGCTAAGAATTTCATACCTAATCGGGTTTGGTCGTGACCATGATAGCCTTCGATAGCTTGGAGTAGGGCAGGCAGCTCATTGATATCTACATGCTTCATGTGCTGACTTTTGGCTTTAGGATAGAGTGCTTTTAGATCATCGATTGGGTTTTGGTCGATGATGCGTTCGCGTTTGGCACGTCTTAAAACATTAGCAACCAGATCAATAGTGCGTCTAGTGACCTCACGTGGCGGCTCACCTTTTGTGTTCACACGCGTTTCGATCTCATCTGCCATCGATCGACAATCCTCAAAGCTTACATCTTTTATTGCAATGCCTTCGAAATGAGGCAACACGTCTTTATGCATCCGGTTATAGTCTTGCTGATAGGTACGCGGCTTAACGTTGCGCTTGCGCTCAGCGAGCCAGTCTAAGGCGTAGTCATTGAACTTTTGCGCGTGGATGTTAGCAAGCTTGTCTTGACGCTTTTTATTTTTTGGGTCGATACCATCAGCGAGCAGCGCTTTAATCTCAGTATTGGCTTGTCTAGCTTCAGCAAGCGACATGATGGGGTAAGTACCGAGTGTGAGGCGTGTCTGCTTACTATCAAAGCGATAGGCGCTTATCCATGTCTTTGTGCCAGTATTGCGTACTAATAGCTGTAAGCCTTGCTGATCACTGTATTTGTCAGGACGTGAAGGTGTGCATTTCTCACTAGGTTTAAGCTTGCGGATCTTACTATCGCTTAGCATGTTGGTCTATTCCCTATGGCTTAAAGCTATATGAATCAAGAAATACAACAAGTACGTTGGTCTAATGCTGAATCATAAAGCCTAAATGTTGGTCTTTTTGAGGTCTAATGAAATAATAGACCAACGAATAGACCAACACAAGCCGCGGGATAGGTGGGTTATGTTCGGATAGATTGGGAAAGTAGTAGGCATAAAAAAAACGCTAGAAGCGTTATTTATAAAGGGCTGCAAAGGTATATGGGAGCGTTTGGGACAAGGTGGGAAAAGTAGGATATTATAAGATTGGCGGTGAAGGAGGGATTCGAACCCTCGATACGCTATGAACGTATACACACTTTCCAGGCGTGCGGTTTCAGCCACTCACCCACTTCACCGTTTTTTGCAAGACCAAGATTTTTGGCTGCCTAAGTATAGCGGATAGCATTTAAAATGTCACGGCCTGCGCAGCATCTTTCTTTATTACTAACGGCCTGCTAGGATAGCGCATACGTAATGGCAGGCATAGATGGTTGGAAGTGGCATGATAAGTTTTTTTAAAGATAAAGCACGGGTCAAAAATAACACCATAATGACCGTATTCACGGTCTTAATAGGAATATCGGCTGCACAAGCGGATGATCTTAGCCAGTGTAGCCAATCGTTTTATGGTGGCGTCTATCCTGAATTCACCAATCCTAAGCTCAGTAACAACACCCAAGCGCTATGCATGGACGGTTTTGCCGTTATGTACTCAGGCGTATCACGTACCCCGCTGTGGTCAGCAGAATATCTCGACCGTAAGCGCTTGCAGCAAGCCAAACAGATTGATCGTGAAGACAGCTTTCATGAAGAAAGCCGCCTGCCAAAATCCATGCGCGCCAAACTGTCCGATTACTCAGGCTCAGGTTATGATCGCGGGCATTTAGCGCCCAATGGTAATATGGCCAATCGCAGTCAGCAATACGATAGCTTTAGCCTTGCCAACATCGCGCCGCAATCGCCGCGCAATAACCGCTATATTTGGCGTAATATCGAGTCAGCCACGCGCTATTTGACCCAGCAATACGGTGAAGTTTATACCATTACTGGGGTGGCGTTTACGAATAAAAAGACCAAACAACTGGCGGATCGTGTGCTGGTGCCCAGTCATTTTTTTAAAGCGGTCTATATTCCAGCGAGCAACCAAGCAGGCGTGTATTATGCGCCCAATGATGAATCAGAGCGTATAGAAGTGATTAGTCTGGATCAATTAACCGCCAAGATTGGCATCGACGTGTTGCCCGTATTAGATGCTCAAACCAAATCGCGCGCGTTTGCTCTGCCGTTAAAAGCAGGTGACAGCTCAGATTTACCCGAAGACTCACCACAAGAGCCTACTTGGATGTTATTTGTGCTGGCTATTATCGATTGGCTCATGGCACAATTAAAAGCATAAGGCGTCTAAATATCACCATATTCTCACAGTATTGCAAAATCACGTAAATTGCTGTTAAGGTAGAGGAAGCTCAAATGATTGAACCCTTTATGAATAATCATGAAAGTATGCAAATTGGCGATTTAGTCATCGAAAACCAAGAAGATAAAATCATTATTTATGGCGACATTAATCTAGTATTTGACGAAGGTGGATATGAGCAAGCACAGCAGTTACACGAGCTTACCAGTAAAATTATGCTGGCATTTAAAAACCGAAACCAATATAGCAATAGTAAGGATAAGTCAAAACAAAAAGATGACCAATCGGGTAAAATTATAGACAATCCGTTCCTGTAACTGTTTGATATGCTTTTGATTTTAGAGAAATAATAAACTACAAAAAAATTACTAGGCAAAATCTAAAAATTGCTTATAATGGGTCAAGACATCGCTTATGCCGATCAAAACTTTTATGGAAAGCTACTCATTAATTGAGTATTAATGTCGGTGACTAACTTGAAATTAGAATAGAACCGCAGTGCTTGCATTAAAAGATTGTTGATAAAAGGATAAGCGAAGACATTAGAAACACACCGTTTCTAGTAATCATTAAATGAAGGGAGTCAATTTATGAAATTATTCACAAAAACCACTTTAGCAGTTGCTGGTATCAGTATGGCAAGCATGGCATTTGCCGCTGACCCATTACACAACACTACTTGGCAGACTTTTGATGAAGGTAAGCCAAAAGGCGTGGTTAAAATCACTGAGTCTAACGGCGTCCTAACGGGTAAGCTTATCAGCACGACTTCAGAAAAAGGTAAGAAGCACGTTGGTATGACTATTATTTCTGGTTTAAAAGCTGACGGCGGTGGTAAATATAGTGGCGGTACAATCACCGACCCTGAAAAGAACAAGACTTATAAATTGACTGCTAACTTAAGCGGCAGCAACTTGGCTCTAAAAGGTCACTTAGGTCCATTCTCACGTAGCCAAACGTGGAAAAAGAAATAAGCCAATATAATCTTACTCTATAAAGTTCAGTTGTTAGACTGGGCATTATAAAAAGACAAACTGTTAAAGAATAAATAATCCCGCAAGACTGAAAGGTTTTGCGGGATTTTTGATGGGATAGGTTTTTAATAAAAGGGTTTTATCGATGATTAGCAAATCAACAATAAAACCCTCTTAAATACTTGTTACCTTATAAACTCTGGATAGGCTTCCATACCACATTCAGCGATGTCTGCTCCTTGATATTCTTCTTCTTCAGAGATACGCAGACCTATGACAAATTTAATGATGCTCCAGACTATCAGACTACTGATAAACACCCAAGTAAAGATGGTTGCTGCACCAGCAATTTGACCGAGCAAAGTAGCATTTGAGTTGGTCAATGGCACTAGCATCAGACCGAACAAGCCGCACACCCCATGTACAGAGATAGCACCGACTGGGTCATCGATTTTCATTTTATCTAATGCAAGGATTGATATGACCACAATAACGCCTGCTGTCATGCCAAATAACGTTGCTTGCAGCGCCGACGGGGTGGACGGTTCGGCAGTAATGGCGACCAGACCCGCTAATGCACCATTTAAGAGCATGGTCAAATCTGCCTTACCAAAGATAACGCGCGCGATAATAAGGGCGCCGATGGCTCCACCGGCAGCAGCGGCATTGGTATTTAAAAACACTACCGCAACTGCATTGGCACTGGTGATATCGCCAAGTTTGAGCACGGAGCCGCCGTTAAACCCAAGCCAACCCATCCATAAGATAAGCGTACCAAGCGCTGCTAAAGGTAAATTGGCACCCGGAATTGCACGTATCTCACCGTTAGGTCCATATTTACCTTTACGCGCCCCTAACAGCAAGACCCCTGATAGCGCGGCAGCGGCTCCTGCCATATGGACGATACCTGAGCCCGCAAAATCAGAAAATCCCAAATCGCCAAGGCTAAATAGGCCAAACACGGCTTTACCGCCCCACGTCCAGCTGCCTTCTAATGGGTAAATAACTCCGGTCATAACAACGGCAAACAGCAAAAAAGACCATAACTTCATGCGTTCAGCTACGGCACCTGAAACGATTGACATACAGGTGGCGACAAAAACCACTTGGAAGAAGAAATCAGAGGCGGCCGAATATACGGCATCGCCAGCAAAGCCATTTTCAGCTGAGGTCGCTAATGCATCTGCTACTAAAGTTTCAGTGCCAGCAATACCACTCAAAAACAGATTGCCATCATACATAATGGCATAACCGCATATCATATACATGGTACAGGCGGTGGCAAAGAGGGCGATATTTTTGGTGAGGATTTCGACGGTGTTTTTTGAGCGTACCAGTCCAGCTTCTAACATGGTGAAGCCGGCGGCCATCCACATGACTAGCGCGCCACAGATTAAAAAATAAAATGTATCTAGCGCGTACTGGAGCTCAAAGATTTGGTTTTGCATATTAATTCCCCCTTGAATAGATGCAATACAGTGATCGAGATAACCTATAAATCAGTGTTTATAGGTGGTCTGTCGCTTAATTATTAAATAGCGTCAGGACCTGTCTCACCCGTACGAATACGAATGACTTGCTCAAGATTGGTCACAAAGATCTTGCCGTCACCGATTTTGCCAGTACTGGCGATACGCGTAATGGCTTCGATAGCAGGTTCGACCATCTCATCCATCACTGCTACCTCAACTTTCACTTTAGGTAAAAAGTCCACCACGTATTCAGCGCCGCGATAGAGCTCGGTATGACCTTTTTGACGACCAAAACCCTTGACCTCGGTGACGGTGACACCCTTTACACCGATGTCAGAAAGCGCTTCGCGCACATCATCGAGCTTAAATGGTTTTAAGATCGCAGTGATTAGCTTCATAAAAAAATCCTTATATAGATGATGTCGCAGGTTAATAGAGACCGTTTGCTGGTTCGTATTATTGTCAGGCTCATGGTAAATAGTTCAAGAATTGTGCCAAACCTACTCAAGGGGGTTGGTAGGGTTGCGCGCATTTGCTTAAAAATAACCATGATAATGACAAAAACTCTTGCCTATATCGCAACAATAACTATGCTTTTAGGGATATAAGTTGGAGTTATCAACCTTTAACGTTGGGAGAATAAACACTTTATTATAACCAACTTTTTAAGCCCTTGGGGAGGCTATCACTTTATTTCATGTGACGATTTGATAAGAGGTTTGATAAGAAAAATGGGAAGAGATAGGAGAAAAGTAAGCGCGTAAGCATTGTAAAAACGTCGATTATTAAAAACGCCATTATGAATAATAGCGTTTAAAATCAAAAGTTTATACATAAAAAGAAGGTTTTAAGCTTTGGGGAAGAGTAAATACGGGGTTTTGGTACTGCCAAGTAGTTTTTTGGTTTCACTACCTTTTAGCAGCTCAAGCAGACGCGGTTGCCCAAAGGCGCCGGTCATCAGCAGCCCAATATCATTTTTGCTTTGATAGTAATTTAAGGCAGCGGTCACATCACGGCAGTCGAGCAAGGCTTTTTTACACTTGATACCCGCTTGTTTAAGGCGCGCATAGGCTTCCCGCAGTGCATCGCAGTTTTCTGAGTTTTCTTTAGCAACCATGACAATATGTACGGTCAACGCACGAATAAGCGGCGTTTTACACAGCCAATTGAGCAGCTTATGCGAAGTTGGACTGTTATCAAAAGCAAATAACGCCGTCGTTGGGGGCAAAAATGGTGCATGCGTCACCAAAATGGGGCAGTGGCTCAAACGTATCAGCTGACTCAAGGTTGATTTGCAAGTCACATGATGACCGATGACCATTAATTGTGCTTTGTCATCGACGTAATCAATACTGTCACTCAGACTTTCATGCCGATGTAAGGTATAAGTTTTAAGCTTGTGACTTTGTTGCTCACAATAAGTGCTGGCCTGATGCAGCAGCAGTTTACCTTGGGCTTTTAGCTCGCTATTGCTCAAATGCTCTTGTGTGGTGAATTGGTCTAGCAAGACATTTTCATCGTCAATATTGAGACAACCAGAATAATCAACGGCAGCTTTTTGTTGCAAACTTGGTACAGAATGCAGCAGACCAATGGGTGCTTGCAGACGAATAGAGGCCCACATACTAGCATCCAATACCGCTTGCACATGATTGGGACAGTCCAAGCAAGCAATCACACTATCTGGCTTCAAATTACTCATAAGGGCACCACATATCTCAATAATAAAATCAGGCTCACGGTTTAAAGGAGTGCCTTTAAGCCGCGAGCCTGATTTTATATACCAATATAATTGCTGAACAATAAAGACACTATTGCGCTCAGCTTGATAACAGCAATACCGTTTTGTTTAATCTAACAGTCCAATATCTCGGCGATCGTGAATCGAAAAGCGATCGATAAGGGTACGGCTGGCGCTGTTGAGTCCAACCACTTTGACATCAATACCTTCGCGCTGCAAACGCATGACCAGTTTGTCCAAGGTATCGACGGCACTCACGTCCCAAAAGTGGGCGTGGCTAACATCGATTTGTACGCTGTCCAACGCTTCTTTGGTATCAAAGCTCTGCAAAAACTGCGTCGTTGAGGCAAAGAAGACCTGTCCTTGCACGTAGTAATAACGGGTATTGCTACTGTCGTCATACTCACTAAAGACCGTTAAGAATTGCCCGATCTTATTGGCAAACGCCAATGCTGAAAGTAGCACACCAACGCCGACGCCGTACGCGAGATTATGGGTAAAAACAGTGGTTATCACGGTCGCCAGCATCACGATATTAAAGGACAGTGGGTGGGTTTTAAATTCTCGAATAGATTGCCAATTAAAGGTACCGATAGAAACCATAATCATCACCGCTACCAATGCTGCCATCGGAATTTGGCTGACCCACTCACTTAAAAATACCACCAGGATGAGTAGCACCACGCCAGCAATAAGTGTTGATAAACGCGTACGGCCGCCAGATTTGACGTTAATCATTGATTGCCCAATCATCGCGCAGCCTGCCATACCGCCAAAGAAGCCTGACACGACGTTGGCCATGCCTTGACCACGGCACTCACGGTTTTTATCACTTGGCGTATCAGTCAATTCATCGACGATGGTCGCGGTCATCATAGATTCTAATAAACCTACGATGGCAAGCGCGATAGAATAAGGCGCGATAACGATTAGGGTCTCAAAGTTCAGCGGAATGTCAGGCAATAAAAACACCGGTAAAGAATCGGGCAAATCGCCCATGCTACCGACGTTACGAATATCAAGATTCATATACATGGCAACCGCAGTCAAACCAACGATACAAATCAGCGGTGAGGGAATCACGCGTCCGATTTTAGGAAGCAGCGGAAATAAGTAAATAATCGCAAGGCCTGCCGCCGTCATGATATAAACCGTCATGCCGACGCGCTCAGTCATCGGGTTCAGCTCAGGCAGCTGGGCGGCAAAGATTAAAATCGCCAGCGCATTGACAAAACCGATGACCACCGAGCGCGACACAAAGCGCATCAAGTTACCAAGTTTTAAAATACCCATGATGATTTGAATGACGCCGCAAAGTAACGTAGCGGCAAGCAAGTACTGCAGCCCGTGCTCGGCGACCAAATCAACCATCACCAGTGCCATTGCGCCAGTCGCCGCCGAAATCATTCCTGGACGTCCACCGACAAAACTAATGACCACGGCGATGCAAAATGAAGCATATAAACCGACTTTTGGGTCGACACCAGCGATAATAGAAAAGGCAATCGCTTCTGGAATCAAGGCTAGTGCGACCACTAAACCTGATAACGTATCACCGCGAATATTGGAAAACCACTCTTCACGCAAACTGCCAAAAAAAGATGTCATAAGTAAACTGTATAGTAGGGTTAGAGGCAAAAAAAACAACCATTTATGATCGAGCAATAAAGCGTCACCCTAAAATGATTGTATCGAGACTAACGGTTATCGACCTTTATAGCTGTATCGCACAAACCGTTACCCTTAATCAGTAGGATAACAGCTCTTAAAAACATGAATAAGTGTTTACCGTGAAATACGGTGGAAGAAGATACGTCTCTTGTCAGACAAAACGCCAAAATATGGGGCAGCGGTTGCCTGTCATATCCACCTCAGCATAAAAAACATAACTGCAGGACGATGACAATGGCGCGATAAAGGTGACAACATGCTAAACTAAAATGCTAAATTAAAGATTTGGTTAAAGAGCGCTTACTATCGTAGCGCTTCTTATTAAGGCGGCTATTATAGCATTAGCGGCGCAATATAAAAACAGGCGCATAATAACACAAAGCCTCAAAAAACCAGTACCGAAATTGCGGCAATGGCTTTATGATGCTCATCATCCACAGCAGCTTACTCATACTGGTTCAAGCTGGTTCAGACTTGCTAAAACTGGCTGAGATTAGTTGTAGCCCTGACGTTTAGCGTAAAGCCCACTATAAAAAGCCATTATCAATACTATTGATAAAGCCAAGATGCTTGATACAATTTTGTTCGTCCAATAGATAAAAGGAATAGATATGACCACTAACACCGCAACAGAAGCCTTACTTCATAAGGGCAGTGGTTTACAAGTCGTGGTCGGTTTGGGGCAGTCGGGGCTGTCGGTTGCGCAGTATTTGACCAAGCAAGGTTACCAAGTCGCTGTCACCGACAATCAAGTCAATCCCATTTTAGCAGAGCAATTACCTGCTGCTGTTGAGATTCGCCAGTTTGGCGCGATAGATGCCGATTTATTGCAGCGAGCGGCTCGTATTATCATCAGTCCAGGTATCTCTTTAAAAACCCCAGCGGTTGCTGCGGCGCGAGAGGCGAATATTGCCGTTGTCAGTGACATTCAGCTATTTTGTGAAGCGTGCCGCGTACCGATTGTTGCGATTACAGGCTCTAACGCTAAAAGTACCGTCACCACCTTGGTTGGACAAATGGCCGCCGATGCTGGGGTCAATGTTGGCGTAGGCGGCAATATTGGCGTGCCAGCACTGACGTTATTGTCCAATACCGAGATGGAATTGGCAGTTCTCGAGCTATCAAGTTTCCAGTTAGAAACGGTGACCAATTTAGGCGCACAAGTGGCAACGGTACTTAACATGTCTCCTGACCACCTAGACCGCCATGGCGATATGCTCGGCTACCATCAAGCCAAGCATCGTATTTTTCAAGGCGCCAAGTCTGTAGTGATAAATCGCGAAGATGCCTTGACGCGGCCGCTAGTGGCGGATAATTTGCCACGCTTAAGCACGGGCATTCACGCCCCTGACAAAGGTCAATATGGACTGATTACCGACTCAGAAGGGCAGACGTATTTGGCCCGCGGGACCGGGCGTTTGCTGTCGGCAGACAAACTGCGTATCAAAGGCCGGCATAATTTACTCAATGCGCAAGCAGCTTTAGCACTTGGCGAGCTTGCCGGTTTACCGCTTGATAGTATGCTCGCCACCTTGCAGAATTTTACAGGACTTGAGCATCGCTGCGAATATGTGGCTACGGTCGATGGCATTGATTATTTTAATGATTCTAAGGGTACTAATATTGGCTCAACCATGGCGGCAGTCGAGGGCTTAGGAGCGGTATATGCGCCTAAAGACGGTAAGCTACTATTAATTTTAGGTGGGCAGGGTAAAGGTCAGCAATTTGGCGAATTAACGCCATTTATCAATCAATACGTCAGCCAAGTGTTGTTTATTGGCGAAGATAGCCAGCAGATTGAGCAACATTTACGCGCCGCTGGTATCAACGACGATGATGTCTATATGCATCAATGTCAAACGCTAGAAGGCGCTTTTGCGACGATACAGCAAGTCACAAAAAGCAGTTTATCGCAGGTACAAGCGGTGCTCTTATCACCAGCTTGTGCCAGTTTCGATCAGTTTAGTGGTTTTGCGGAACGCGGCAAGTACTTTAGTCAGCTGGTCAACCAGTTAGACAAGGCTTCATAAAGCATCTTGACGCTTTATCATACGTTTTGGCTTGAAGTAGTATCAGCGTTAGGTTTTAAGTGGTTTGGCTTAGCGTTATAAAATGGCAGGCGTTTTTTGATAAATGATTGTTTTGCTTATAAATTGCTGCTACTGTCAACTAGGTAATAAAGCGGGCGATAAACGATTTGCAAACCATCGTTGCTATTCATGTTGCTAACCACTGTACCATTAATACTGACAAGCTAAACGATTAACAATCGGGGTTTGTCGCCGCTTTGCTGTCTGCTATTATCTATTGGATAAAATTGATTTCATTTTTTTAAACGGTGGCGTTTTATAACGCCGTGTTTTCTCGTTTGCTAGTGTATACAAAATTATGGCGCTCTCTTCTTTTTTTCGATCAAACTCTCAATCGCCGCGAGCTACTGGCTCAGATGGCGTTCTCTCCATGCCCTCAGCGCGCGCCATTTTATTAGCAAGCGTTGGCTGTATGTTGGTGCTCAGCTTATTGATGGTAGCTTCTGCTTCTATCCCGTTTGCCCTTAGTCGCGGCATGAGCGAGCTGCATTTCTTTTATAATCAGCTTTTATACATGGCGATTGGGCTGGTTATCGCTGGTATTTCTTATAAAGCAGTAACGCTAAAAAGGCTTTATAAAACCGAAACCCAGTTTATGCTCTTGGCCATCACAGGGTTATTGTTATTTGCCACTTTATTTAGTACGCCTATTAATGGCTCGAAGCGTTGGCTCACGCTCGGTAGTTTTAATTTTCAGGTCGCAGAGCTTGCCAAATTGGTGATGATTATCTTTGTCTCAGACTTCGTTGTACGGCGCTCATTTGAGGTACGTAACGGTTGGGATGGGTTTTTACGCATAGCCATCGTGGTTGGATTAATCACCGTTCTGTTGCTCGCGCAACCAGATTTTGGCTCGTTTGTGGTTATTATTGGGACGGTCTTTGCCATCTTTTATATTGCTGGTGCGCCTTATAAACAATTTATCGCGCTCGGCGCTGTGGCCGTTGGCGGTGCTGTATTAATGGTGGCGACCGTACAATACCGACTGGTACGGGTAATGTCGTTTTTGGACCCTTTTGATGATGTACAAGATACCGATTATCAGCTAGCCCGTAGCTTAATTGCCTTTGGTCGCGGTCAGTTTACTGGCGTCGGCTATGGCGAAAGCGTGCAAAAACTGTCGCATTTACCAGAGGCGCATACCGATTTTCTACTAGCCATTACTGGTGAGGAGTTGGGCTTCGTTGGGGTGACCATGATTCTCATCTTTGAGGCGCTGATTATCGGAAGTGCGATGCGCATCAGTTATAATGCCCTAAAACGCCGGCAAATGCGTATGAGCTATACCGCCTTTGGTATCGCGGTGGTGTTTATTGCGCAGACAATTATTAATGCGGCGATGAATATGGGCGCGATTCCCACCAAAGGGTTGACCATGCCGTTTTTCAGTTATGGCGGCTCATCGATGCTGATTAGCTTAGTAATGGTCGCAGTATTGCTAAGGATTTATAAAGAAAGCCCTGAGATTGAAAAGAGCCAGTGCCGTTATTACTAAGTCGTGTAATGATTAGAGTGTTTACGGCAATCCAGTTATTGATGATAAAGAAGCGTCGCTTATAGCGGCGTTTTTTGTTAAATGTCGCTTGTATTAAAAGTCTGCATATTTTGTAATGGCGAGTTGTCCCATTGCGCAATTGCTTGGGTAAGCATGTTTGTCGGCGTGTCTCTATCAACGGCAGGTTGCTGTAATAGCTGCAAAGCATGGGCAATTAGACGACTTGGGTCACGGGTATCAATTGGCTGGGCAAGGTTTTGTTTAGAGAGCTTTTGACCATCAGGACTGCATATCAATGGTAAATGGTACCAATGATCGATAGCTGGCAAATGCGCCGCATGCATGATGCTAATTTGCGCGGTGGTCATCGGTAAAATGTCCAAGCCACGCATAATATGCGTCACACCTTGCAAGCCATCATCGAGGCTAGCAGCCAAAATATAGTTGATCATGCCGTCTTGGCGACGCACCACCATATCTCCCAAGCTTTGCTGCGGATTGCTCCATTGCACACCTTGAATACCATCTTTAAAGCCAATACGGTAATCTGGTAGCTGTATACGCAGTTTGTTTTTTTCTTTATCAAGATTGGCATTTAGACAACAGCGCGGATAGCGTTGCCTGTTCAGTAGTTTTTCCTGTGCCTGCTCTGCGTCCATGCTTTCTTCCATCGCTTTTTGCTGCCAATAACGCTCAAGGCTTTTACGCGAGCATTGACAGCCGTAAGTCAGCGGATATAGGCTTGAAGATAAGTAATCGTTATAAATATCAAGGCGCTCAGATTGGTAGACGACATCGCCATCCCAGTGCAGCCCAAGCACTTCTAAATCAATCAAAATCTGCTCGGTAAACTGTCGATCACAGCGCTCGGTATCAGTGTTTTCGATACGTAGTAGCCACTTACCACCAAGAGATTTGATCTGACAAAAGCTGGCAAGTGCGGTGGTTAAGGAACCAAGATGCAGCTCACCGGTTGGTGATGGCGCAAAACGGCCAATAGGTTGGGGCAGAGTAGGAGTAATAGGCGTGTTTGCCATAGAGGTAGCAGATGTTTTCAAAATAGACACTTAGCGAAAGTGGAAATAGATAGAATAAATAAATCGATGCCAAAAAGATATTTGCTAAATATGCGTATTTTGTTGGTGCCGTGTCAACCACTAAAAGCTATTTAATAAAAAATAACGCCGTAAAACGCAACGAGCGACCAATGAATGGTCGCTCGTATTTGTATTTAAATGATTAATGACTATTAAAATAACTGGATTTAAGCGCCTTGGTTTTGACGCTCTTTAATCTCAGATAGAGTTTTACAGTCAATGCACTGGGTCGCGGTTGGACGGGCTTCAAGACGACGCAGGCCAATCTCGACGCCACAAGTTTCACAAAATCCATAATCCTCGTTTTCAATTTCAGCGATAGATTTATCAATTTTGCGAATCAGCTTACGTTCACGATCACGCGTTCGCAAGGTTAGGGCAAACTCTTCTTCTTGAGTGGCGCGGTCATTGATATCAGGCATGGCACTGGACTCATCTTGGATATAAGTCTTGGTACGATCTGCTTCGCCAATCAATTGATGCTTCCAATCTAATAAAATGGCTTTAAAGTGCGCCAATTGTTCATCCGACATGTATTCTTCGTTTTCGGCAGGCGCATAAGGGGTAAACTTTACATCACTTGGATTTGGGTTTGGGGTCAGGGTGCTCATATGGGTATCCTACTTTTTCAAATTAATTCAATAAAACGACCTATCGACAGACAAGGCGTTATCAATTTATCAAACGCTATAAATGGTTTCTTTTATAAGCGTTTTACCACTTAGTGACACAAGTAACACAGCTGATCTAAACATACGGTTATTTCGATATGCTGCTAGCGATCTATCGATTATCAATGGTCAGGTATATTGTTATGAATCTTTTTATTTAAATGCTAGCCGTTAAATAAAGATACAAATCACTGACTGTGGAAACTTAGCTTGCGGTCAATTTAGCCGTCCTAGCTATTATAATTTTGTCTAAATGTAGACCGTTCTCATTTTTTACATTATTTATGATATAACTTATTTATCATTTTTAGCTTTACGGTTAGGTTACTAGTATTAGCAATCACGCTGTAGCTGTCTATAACCAGTAATTTTAGCTAGCCCTATAACATACACACTCTGGCGGTATTATACTAGCTAAATACTAGCCAAATTTCTGCCAATAAAACTGGTTGTCAAGTATCTAGTCTTTCGACCCAGCTTGCAACCTCTCCATTGTTGGCTAATTGCAACCAGCGATAGCCGGGAAGGGCGCTTTTATCATAAGCGAAATCATCTTCAAAAGGCTTAAACTGATAGCAGGTAGAGGGCGTACTATAGACCGTTACCCCATGCCGATGGCGGACTTGCTCTTGGTGGGTATGGCCGCTGATAATGACTTTGAGATGCTCAAATGTTGCCAGCCGTTGCCAAAAAATATCGGCGTTTTCGACCATATGCTGATCAATCCAATCTGAATCGACCGCTATCACATGATGGTGCAGCGCAATAAGCGCAGGCTTAGCGCATGTCTCTAGCTGCTTACAGAGCCAATCAATGTCGCTTAGCGCCACTTCTCCTTCTACCTTGCCTGTCATCGAAGAATCTATTAACAACAACTGCCAATGGTCGGTTTCGATAACATGACGGTTCAATAAGCGTCTGTCCGCGGGTCTGGCAATCAGTTCACGCTGAAAAAATGGCAGCTCGCTGTTGTTTTCATCGGTAACGTCATGGTTACCGGCGATACAAGCAAAAGGAATGCCCGTTGCTTGTAGTACGTCAAAAATATGATCGTAAATCTCTGCTTGTACTTTATCGACCAAATCGCCTGTCACGAGAATCAAATCGCAGCGCCGCTCTGCGCTCAACGCTTGCTTGATAATCGCCTCAAAATTGTATTGGCAAACCGCTACTTCACTACTGGTTTCGTCAGCCGCCGCAGGCACGTGGGAGGATAAGTGCAAATCGGTAATTTGCAAAACATTGACTTGTCCGTCGGGCGTGTTGACTGCGCTGGCGGGGTAGCTAAGCATGGGGGTTAGTCCCTTATCAAGCAAAACGATAATAAATTAAAATATGATGAAACGAAAACGTTCGTTAAAAAAACATCTTAAATTGGTGTACCGAGTATTTATTAACTCAAAAATTCGCCAACTATCGCATTGATAGTATTCAGGAAAGTTTATAACATAATGGGCATTAAAGCTCTAGCAATATTGATGAAATAAAGTTCGACAAAGGCCAAGTAAATATCAAAATCACGACCTAAATGTCATGGCTGAGGTACGTGGTAATTTGGTGCTACATGTAAATAACGCTAACGGCGTGGGGACCAGAATTTTGCTAATATGGATTCGGACCCTGATTTTTTGCTTATTAGCTTTGAGATAATGAGCGCCACAAAAAATAAAATAGCCAGTACCAAAACGATAGCAAGCCCCGTTTGGATATCTAGCCAAATACTTCCCCAAACGCCAAGCGTAACGCCGAGCTGGGCAATGATTAAAGAGATAACAACCATTTGTTTTGGTGAGGCCGACCATAAACGCGCTGTTAATGCTGGCAACACCAATAGCCCGCTGATTAATAAACTCCCAACCGCTTGCAAAGCAATAGCACAAAACCCAGCTAATACGCCCATAAAAAACAAACGCTGGCGCATCGGATTAATCCCTTGAATCCGTGCCAAAGCCTCATGAGTCGCAAGCTTGATTTGTGCTGGCCAGATATAAATCAGTAATCCTAAGCCTACCAAAACACTTACTGCAATCAACGGCAAATCTGCCCAGTCAAGCTCGAGCAAATTGCCAAATAAAAAACCTAAAACATTGGCTTGTTGATCGGTAAGCTGCGTCAAAGTTAATAACCCTAAACACAGCAGCGATACCGCAACCACCGCCAGCACCGCATCGACCGGCAGACGCTCATCGTCGATGAATACTAGGCCCAGTACCACCAAAATACTGACGATGCCAATGCCAATGCCCATCGGTAATTGCCACAAAACTGCCAACGCCACACCAAGTAACGTGCCATGTGCCAAGGCATCGGCAAAAAATGCCATGCGCCGCCATAAGACTAGGCAGCCTAAAGGCGCAGAAAGTAGCGCTAAAATGCTACCAGCAATCCAAGCAGGAGCTATGATGGCTAACCAAGCGGTCATAATAGATATCCGTAACGTTTTTATAAAAGGAACAAGGCAATTTGCCTAAAAAGCTTGGTTTTTTAATTATATCTCGCTTGGGGCATGGTGCTCACAAGCGTGCGGTTGATGCACATAAGGCTGCTCATAATGATGGCCAAAAAGCTTCTGAAACTCCGAACTAATCGCAAGCTCGCTTGGTTGCCCTTCGCAGCAAATGTGCTTATTTAAACAAATGACACGCCTGCTACCTTTCATGACCCAATGCAAATCATGCGACACCACCAGCATGGCACAGCGCAAAAACTCCGGCAGCTCATCGATAAACTGATACAGCCAAACCTCGGTATCAGGGTCTAGTCCTTGCATCGGCTCATCTAAAATTAATAAATTGGGCTTGTCTAATAAGGCATGCGCCAATAATACTCGCTGGGTTTCACCGCCTGATAAATGCAGCATTTGCCGCGACAATAAATGCGTCAACGACAAATTATCAAAGATAAATTGCCGCTGCTCAGCCGTTAAGCGTTTTTTATCGGCTTGCGCCAATAAATCGCAAACGCGTAACGGTAAAATAGGCGGCACGGCAAAGCGCTGCGGCACATAGCCAAGTTGCAAGTTTTGGTGCGACGTTATCTGGCCACTGGTCGGTTCGATTAAACCTAAAATTAGTTTAACTAAGGTGGATTTACCCGCGCCATTGGGTCCGATCAGACTAACCGTTTCATTAACAGCGATATCAATATCGATATGCGAGAGGATACGTTGCTGCCCGATATGGTAACTGATATTACTTAAGCTCAGCAGTTTAGCCGCGTTAGGCATGGATTTATCACTTGTATTCATAGCAGATGGCTTGGTTGGTAAAATTGCTAGGCTCATAGGATAGTACTGATGTATTAATGACAATTAAGAAATGGCAGAATAATGATTCAGCATGAAAGCGTAAACCTAAAATTCAGGTTAAAAATATAAGCAAACCGTTATTTTACTGACACGCTTGGCAACGACCGCTCAATTCAATGACGCTACGCTCGACCGTAAAGCCAACGTCTTGCTCTGCAAAGCTCATCATTTCTTGTACTGGCAAACTGCTGCATTCTTGTACCCGCTCACACTGGGCACAGATTAAAAACGCCGCTGTATGTTGGGCGCGTGGGTGACAACAAGGCACATAAGCATTAATCGAGGTTAGCTGGTGAATCAAGCCCTCGCTCAATAAAAACTCCAAGCTGCGATAAACCGTCGGCGGCGCGACATTTTTTGGCGTTTGAGTATTTGCTTGATGGCTCGAGCTATCACTTACTGCTTCAGGCTCGGCAAGGCGCATCTGCTGCAATTGAGTGATTAGATCATAAGCGCCCACTGGTTTATTGGCTTCTAGCACCAACTGGTAGATTTGCTGACGCAGCGGCGTAAAGCGCGCGCCGCTTGAGCGACATTGCTCTTTGGCTGCTAGTAAACGCTCATTGACATCGGACGCTGTAAAATCTTGCACATCATGGACATGAGCGCAAACAGATGAATGAGTAGACATGCAGCAAGCTCCTAAAGACGGTTTAGCGGTGTGATGAACAGTATTTTTAGTTAATGGATATTTTATAATGGTTTTTTATATTGTTATAGTATAACATACTAAAATGTAAAACAGAGAGGTCCTTTGCATTTATTCACAGGTCTGCTGTTTTATAACTAGAATAACGTTGCAAAATATTTATAACTATCTTTGTCATTTATCCTTGAACCTTAAAAGCCGCCATTATGATTCCATTATTTAAAAACTTTATGCATTTACCTCTGCGCTTACAGCGATTGTTCATAACTGGCGTGCTTATATTTGCCTCGTTCATGATGAGCGCGCAAGCAGCAACGGTGAGCGTCAGTAACTATCCGCTGTTTTTATTAAGCCAAGCGGTGACGGAAGGCGCGCCATCAGCCAAGCAATTATTGCAAGCAGGGGAGGTCGGACATCACGGCAGTATCAGTCCCGGCGATATCAAGGCCATTCAAAATAGTAAGTTTGTGGTTTGGTTTGGCGAGCCGCTAGAAAACAACCTAGCCACCACGCTCAATAGCGCGCCTAATGCGATTACGTTATTTAAGTTCGACGCCTTTAATCGTCATCCGCTGCGTGATGTTAAAGGCAAAGCCATTGCTGGTACGCTCGATCCGCATATTTGGCTCGATCCTGAAAACGCTAAAGCCATTACGCGAGCGCTTGCTGTCATTCACAGTCATGCCAATCCGCAATATAAAAAGCTCTATCATGCCAATGCGCAAAAATTTGCCCAGCGCATGAATAAAGCCGTGGCGTCAGCTCATGCAAACCACACGCAAAAACCTTTGCCGTATTGGGCCTATCATGATGCTTATCAATATATGGAAGACAGCGCCAAGTTCCAATTAATTGGCAGCTTAAGTACTGACCATCATTTAGCGCCAAAAGCCAGTCAGTTGCGCTGGTTAAATGAGCAGCGCCCAGCAAAACAAATGTGCTTGGTTAGTCCAAGTCAGCCTGCTAAAGGTTTGCTTACAAAGTTACAGCCAGTTAAAAGTACCGTGCAAGCGGAAGACATGAGCAACAGTAAAGATTTTGTTAGCGGCTGGCAGACAATGGCACAGCAAATCCGTCAGTGTATTTCCTAAATATCGGTAACCCTAATAGCAAGCTGAGCTTTTAGGCTATTTGAAATGATGCAAGTTAAATTAACGGTAGAATAGATGGATTTAGAGGTTATTAGTGCTACTTTATTGACTCTGTAGAGAGATTTTCAGCGCTAAATAACTAAATGCTTGATAAAAGGCATATTTCACTTGCTTAAAATCTGCTTGCTCCCTATAATAAGTGGCGTTTTATTTTGGTTAAAAGATAACGTCTGTAGAGTGAGCCATTCACGGATAATATTGTCGCAACGGTGCGGCGTTGTCCCCACGTTATAGAGCTATAGAAATATCAATGACCAAGCCTGCCAAACGCACCCAAAGAGATAAGATTGCTATTTATCTAAAACGCCAAGCATGGATTTTATTTATCCTGATTGTGCTCGGTTGGATAGTAGATGTTACTTGGTTGGGTAATAACGGCAATACGCTTGTTATCGCAAAGAGTAACGCTATTGGTGCGCTACTTAGTTTTGCCACCCAAGCGGTCTTTGCTGGATTTATCTTTTGGTATACCGGATATCGCGCGCGCAGACATATTGTCAGCCAGCTATATCGGGGTCAAATGGTCAAATGGCTACTGACCGTATGTGGTTTTGCACTAATTTTTATTACCATACAACCTCTATCAGCGCCTGCGCTATTCGTCGGTTTTATGGTAATGCAGATTAGTTACAGTTGGATGTTGTGGCAGATACGCTAACTTTATAAGCTATTATAATTTTAATAGCTCAATAATACAGCACATACATTTGTCATCCTGCGGTCCAGCTTCTCTAAGATTACTGTTATAAAGTCATCAATCAATGATTAAGTGACTGAAAACTGTTTTTACAATAAAAGTATGAATAAAGACGCTTAATTAGAGCTAAGCGTAAAAATCGCGATAAGTAACCCTCTTTTTAAATAGGGTGTTCAAATACAATTGAATTATCGGCTTTGATGGATAGACGCAAAGCCATAGTAGCGAACGTTAACAGCGGTTAACGTATTCATACCGTAAATAAAAAAGTCATAATTGACTTTACACGATTACAACGCTGCATTAATATAGACAGCTAACTGTCTTGCTGCTAAGCACCGAATTGAGCGATAGCTACAAAAATGTGGCAGTAAGCAAGCACATATATAATAATTTTGCGTCTACATGCAAGGGCTATTACTGAATTATCATAAGCCCTTTTTTGATAACTAAAATTTATCTTAAGCTGTTAGATGTAGTATTAGTAATAGAATTATGGGTTGGATGTTGTTGGTTAAATGAGTGCGTTAGTGTGATTTATTTGCCTGCTTGTTACCAAGATAAATAGACATTGCTAAACCTCATCAGATGACAACCATATTTTTGGTAGTTGATTAAATCGTTGATTAATAAGAAGCTTACATTATGGCAGCCGAGCAAACATCATCAGAATATATCTCTCACCATTTAACGCATTGGACGTACGGTTATTTGCCGGGCGAAGGTTGGAAAGTTGCTTATACTGCTGAAGAAGCAGGGTTGATGGGTTTTAAAGCTATCCATCTTGATTCCATGTTATGGTCAATCGGTCTGGGTATTTTATTTTGTGCCATCTTTTGGATGGTTGCCAAAAAAGTTACTTCAGGCGTTCCTAGCAAAACTCAAGCAGCAGTTGAGATGATCGTTGAGTTTGTTGATAACAACGTTCGCGAGTCTTATAGCGGTACTTCAAAGCTAATAGCACCTCTAGCGTTAACCATCTTCGTCTGGATTTGGTTAATGAACTTGATGGATTTAATGCCTATCGACTTCATACCAGGTTTGGCCGGTCAAATTGGAGCGGCGATGGGACACGATCCCCATCACGTATTCTTCAAGATCGTACCGACCACTGACCCTAACATTACCTTGGGCATGGCATTTTCGGTCTTTGCATTGATTATCGCTTATAGCATTAAAGAAAAAGGCGTTGGCGGCTTCATCAGTGAGCTGACCTTGCATCCTTTTAGTGCAGATAATATTGTTTTGAAAATTATATTAATCCCAGTCAACTTCATCTTAGAAGTCGTGACTTTGATTGCAAAACCAGTATCACTTGGCTTACGTTTGTTTGGTAACATGTATGCCGGTGAATTGGTATTTATTTTGATTGCCTTGATGCCGTTCTGGATTCAGTGGGCACTATCAGTACCATGGGCAATATTCCACATCTTGATTATCACCCTTCAAGCGTTCATTTTCATGATGCTGACGATAATTTACTTATCATTAGCCTCGTCAACTGAACATTAATTAGACACTTCATCAATAAATAGGTAAAGAGGATACATCAATGGATCCAGTATTAGGTGGTTACACAGTTATCGCAGTTGCATTACTTATTGGCGCAGGCGCCCTTGCAACAGGTATTGGCTTTGCCCTGTTAGGTGGCAAATTCCTAGAAAGTGTTGCACGTCAGCCAGAGCTTGGTTCACAGCTGCAAACTCGTATGTTTATCGTAGCAGGTCTTTTGGATGCGATTCCAATGATTGGTGTTGGTATTGCGATGCTATTGTTATTCGCAAACCCTCTAGCAGGTTAATCAGAAAGCTCAGTTGTCAAAGTTTGGTTGTCAAAGTTTGTCTATTACGCTCGTCAAAGACAGTCAGTCAAAATTTGGCGATCAAACCCAAACAATGAAACTGATTTTTCATTAACAAAGAGGTGATCACGTGAATATCAATTTTACCATCATCGGTCAAGCCATTGCTTTTGCAATATTTGTGGTTTTTTGCATGAAGTTCGTGTGGCCACCACTTATCGGCGCAATCAACGATCGTCAGCGTAAAATCGCTGAAGGCTTAAATGCAGCAGAAAAAGCAAAAGCAGACTTGGCGACCGCGGAGCGAGACGTTCAGCAGGAGCTTGATCTAGCTAAGACCAAAGCTGCTGCTCTGATTGAGCAAGCGAACAAAAGCGCCATTCAACTTGTTGAAGAGGCAAAATCGCAAGCACAAGCGGAAGGCGAGCGCATTCGTCAGCAAGCACAAGCGGCAATCGACCAAGAAATCAATCAAGCACGTGAGTCATTACGTGCCCAAGTCGCTGAACTGGCTGTTCTTGGCGCTGAAAAGATTTTGCAAGACAAAGTCGATGTGCAAAAACATGCCAGTATGTTAGACCAACTGGCGGCGAAGCTGTAATTGTGAGGATATCATGGCTGACTTATCAACCTTAGCACGACCGTACGCTAAAGCCGCGTTTGACTATGCCAATGAAAACGAGGTAGTAAATGAGTGGGAAAACTTCTTATTTATTGCCGCTACCGTTGTCAATGACAAGTCGTTCAGTACTTGGCTAGACAATCCAGCTGTTTCTGCTGAGCATAAGTCAGCTGCTTTGGTCGATCTTTATGATACGCAAGTAGCTAGCGCGAATGATTCTGCTTTTAAGCAGTTATTAGGTGAGACCCAAGGGGCTCGTCATGACCAAAACGCCAGCTATCCTAAAGTATCAGTAGCACTTAGTAACTTCGTTAAACAGTTATCAGAACAAGAGCGTCTGGCGCTGCTTCCTGAAGTTTATGAGCATTATCGCCGTCACAAGGCAATAAGCTTAAAGCAGCTTGACGCTTATGTGACCTCTGCTTATCCATTAACCGATGCTCAGCGTCAGACGCTGCAAACGCGTCTTGCTGACTCGCTCAATGCGAGCGTGGTGATTCACGAGTCGGTTGATCCAAATCTATTGGCGGGCGCTACGATTAAAGTCGGTGACAAAGTTATCGATGATTCGATGCGTGGCAAGTTACAACAGTTAAAAACACAGCTAACGGCCTAATGCCAATCATCCGTGCAGCTTAATAAAGCTTGCGTGATATAAGAGCATTTAAGTCACTGGCGGGTTATCATAAATTAAAGGAAACAAGGCAATGCAACAATTGAATCCAGCGGAAATCAGTAATCTGATTAAGCAGCGTATTCAAGACCTTGATGCGGGTGCAACTGCAAAGAATGAAGGCACGATTGTCAAAGTATCTGACGGTATCGTGCAGATTCATGGTCTTGAAGATGCCATGTACGGCGAAATGATTGAGTTTGAAGGTGAAATCTACGGAATGGCGCTTAACTTAGAGCGTGATTCTGTTGGTGCAGTAGTATTAGGCGACTTCCTAAAACTACAAGAAGGTCAAAAAGCCTATTGTACTGGTCGCATTTTGGAAGTACCCGTAGGTCCTGAGTTGCTAGGCCGTGTTGTTGATGCTTTGGGTAACCCTATTGATGGCAAAGGTCCTATCGATGCCAAGATGACTGATAAAGTCGAAAAAATCGCCCCAGGCGTTATCGACCGTCAATCAGTTGATCAACCAGTCATGACTGGTTATAAAGCCGTTGATACCATGATTCCAATCGGTCGTGGTCAGCGTGAGCTTATCATTGGTGACCGTCAGACGGGTAAAACCGCCATGGCTATCGATGCGATCATTGCCCAAAAAGCCTCTGGTATTAAGTGTGTCTACGTGGCAATCGGTCAAAAACGTTCTACCATTGCTAACGTGGTACGTAAGCTTGAGCAAACTGGTGCGCTTGAATATACCACTGTGGTTGTCGCTTCAGCGTCAGAGCCAGCAGCACTTCAATATATCGCACCGTACTCAGGTTGTACGATGGGCGAATACTTCCGTGACCGCGGCGAAGATGCACTGATTGTATTTGATGACTTATCAAAACAAGCCGTTGCTTATCGTCAAATCTCACTATTGCTACGTCGTCCGCCAGGTCGTGAAGCCTATCCTGGTGATGTATTCTACTTACACTCACGTTTACTTGAGCGTGCATCACGCGTAAACGCGGCATACGTAGAAAAATTCACCAATGGTGAAGTGGTTGGTAAAACTGGTTCTTTAACCGCGCTACCTATCATTGAAACTCAAGCTGGTGACGTTTCTGCATTCGTACCAACCAACGTGATTTCAATCACTGATGGTCAGATTTTCTTAGAGTCTAGCCTATTTAACTCAGGTATCCGTCCAGCAGTCAACGCTGGTATCTCGGTATCGCGTGTTGGTGGTGCTGCTCAGACGAAGATTATCAAAAAGCTATCTGGTGGTATCCGTACTGCATTAGCTCAGTATCGTGAATTGGCAGCATTTGCTCAGTTTGCATCAGACCTTGATGATGCGACTCGCGAACAGCTTGATCATGGTGAGCGCGTGACTGAATTGATGAAGCAAAAACAATATCAGCCAATGTCTATCTCTGAGCAAGCGGCAGTTATTTATGCATCGAACGAAGGCTTCTTAGCAGACGTTCCTGTTGAAAAAATTGGTTCTTTTGAAGAAGCTTACTTACGCTATATGCATGATGAGCAGAGTGAATTGATGCGTGAGATTGATGGCACTGCGAATTATAATGATGATATCGCAGGTCGTTTAAAGTCATCTTTAGAGACCTTTAAACAAAATCACAGTTATTAATTTAACGGGTTAAACCTGAAGTGGTTAGCGCTCTGCTTTATAGCGCAAAAAGTGGCGCATTATTTAAGAAAATTTTTAAATCTAAAAGACTTTCCTTTAAGATAATCGCGCCGCTGTTTTAACCAATGAAGGTCTAAGATTGCGTCATGCCACAAGATGTAAAGACATTATTTCGATAAGTTCAGTGTTTTATATTAAACGATTGTTGCATACGCCCATGCTTTTTAACCCTCTTATATTGGAATCATTATGGCAAGCTTAAAAGAGATACGTGCCAAAGTCACCAGTATTAAAAGTACCCAAAAAATTACTCGCGCTATGCAAATGGTAGCCGCTAGTAAAATGCGCCGTGCCCAAGAGCGCATGGAAGTGGGTCGCCCGTATGCTGATAGTATGCGCCGGGTTATTTCGCATTTGGTGCATGCCTCATCAGATTACAAACACCCATATATGGTCTCGCGTCCGGTTGATAAAGTTGGCTATATTGTCATCACATCAGATCGCGGCCTAGCGGGTGGTTTGAATATTAACCTATTCAAAGCTTTATCTAAAAGCATTCAGCAGTATCAAGACCAGTCCGTACAAGCCGAGTTTGCCGTTATTGGTGCTAAAGGCGTGAGTTTCTTTAAAAACTTCGGTGGTAAAGTCACTTCAGCCGTTACTGACTATGGTGATAAACCGACGTTTGAGCAATTAAACGCGCCGGTGCAAGCGATGTTAGAAGACTATAGCAACGGTAAATTAGACCGTATTTATGTGGTCTATAATCAGTTTGTCAACGCTATGACCCAAAAGCCGATTGTCAACCAATTGGTACCTTTACCAGAGGGTTCATTTGGTGATGAAGAAAATGGCATACAAACAGAGCTGAGCTGGGATTATATCTACGAGCCTGACATTAAAACCTTGATTGATGAATTACTTGGTCGCTATATCGAGTCGATTGTCTATCAAGCGGTAATGGAAAACATTGCCTCTGAGCAGTCTTCACGTATGGTTGCGATGAAAGCGGCAACAGATAATGCTGGTGACCTAATTAACGATTTACAGTTGGTTTATAATAAGCTGCGTCAAGCGGCGATTACCCGAGAAATCTCGGAAATCGTTGGCGGTGCTGCTGCTGTTTCATAATTGAAACCCTTTATAAAACCCACTATATACAGAAGTTCAAGGAGAACGCAATGAGTAGCGGTCGTATTGTACAGATTATTGGCGCGGTTCTTGACGTTGAGTTTGACCGTAACGAAGTTCCTCAAATTTTTGATGCCTTGCAAGTAGACGGCACTGAGACCACCCTAGAAGTCCAGCAACAGCTAGGTGACGGTATCGTACGTACTATTGCGATGGGTTCAACCGAAGGTTTAAAGCGTAACCTACCAGTGACCAACACAGGCGCACCTATTTCTGTACCAGTCGGTATGGGTACATTAGGTCGCATCATGGATGTTCTTGGTCGTCCTATCGATGAAGAAGGTCCAGTTGCTGCTGAAGAAAAATGGTCCATCCACCGTGAAGCCCCAAGCTATGCAGAACAGTCAAACAGTACTGAGCTGTTAGAGACAGGTATTAAAGTTATTGATCTGCTTTGCCCATTTGCTAAAGGTGGTAAAGTTGGTCTGTTTGGCGGTGCTGGTGTTGGTAAAACCGTCAACATGATGGAATTGATCAACAACATCGCCCTTAAACACGAAGGTCTATCCGTGTTTGCTGGTGTTGGTGAGCGTACTCGTGAAGGTAACGACTTCTATCACGAAATGCAAGAAGCGGGAGTTGTCAACGTTGAAGACTTTAGCAAATCTAAAGTTGCGATGGTATATGGTCAGATGAATGAGCCACCAGGTAACCGTTTACGTGTTGCACTGTCTGGTTTGACCATGGCTGAGTACTTCCGTGATACCAAAGATCCTGCTACTGGCAAAGGTCGTGACGTATTATTGTTCGTTGATAACATCTATCGTTATACGCTAGCGGGTACTGAAGTATCAGCACTGCTAGGCCGTATGCCATCAGCGGTTGGTTATCAGCCAACGCTCGCTGAAGAAATGGGTATGCTGCAAGAGCGTATTACTTCAACGCAATCAGGTTCAATTACTTCTGTACAAGCGGTATATGTACCTGCGGATGACTTGACAGATCCATCACCAGCAACGACGTTTGCTCACTTGGATGCGACAGTGGTACTAAGCCGTGATATCGCTTCACAAGGTATCTATCCTGCGGTTGATCCACTAGATTCAACCTCACGTCAGCTTGATCCATTGGTTATCGGTGAAGAGCATTACAACGTTGCTCGCGGCGTGCAGGAAGTTCTTCAGCGTTATAAAGAGCTTAAAGACATTATCGCCATTCTAGGTATGGATGAGTTGTCAGAAGAAGATAAACTAGTCGTTTATCGTGCGCGTAAGATCCAGCGTTTCTTGTCACAGCCATTCCACGTAGCGGAAGTATTTACCGGTGCTCCTGGTAAATATGTTGCATTACGCGATACCATTGCTAGCTTTAAAGCAATCATCGCGGGTGAATACGATGACCTACCAGAGCAAGCTTTCTATATGGCAGGCGGCATCGACGAAGTTGTTGCTAAAGCAGAAAAAATGAAGTCTTCTGCAGCGTAAGTTTATAAGTATGGGCTAACGAGTAGGTATAATATAACCTTTATATCTACTCCTCAGTAACGCATCGCAGTTTTTACTGTTTTTTGATCGCGCTTTGATGGTAAGGAATTAAGTATGGCAACGTTACAATGTCGCGTCGTAAGTGCTCGTGAAGAGTTGTATTCAGGCGAAATTAGCATGTTAATAGCTAGTGGTACCGAAGGCGAAATTGGTATATTGCCAGGTCACACCCCGCTTATTACTTTGCTAAAACCCGGTCCGATGCGCGTACAAACGCCTAACGGTGAAGAAGAAGTTATTTATGTATCTGGCGGTGTTTTAGAAGTACAACCAAAAATGGTCACCATACTTGCTGATACTGCGATGCGTGCGCACAATCTTGACGAAAGTAAAATCGTTGAAGCACGTAAGAAAGCTGAGCAAATGCTGGTCAACCAATCTGATACTGTACAAACCAATGCGGCATTAGCGTCATTGGCTGAATCAGTCGCCCAGCTGCAGACTATTCGTAAATATAAAAACCGCGCCTAGCACATTGTTACGCTTTAGTTTTTGTTATAAACATAAAAACAGTCCATGAGGGGCTGTTTTTTTATGCTTGTTCTTCTAATAGTTAGCTTTCTAGTAGTTAGCGTTTAATATTTGCCATAGCTCAGACATTTACTATAGTGAGTGAAAAGTAATATCAATACAGTACGCACTGCTGATATCAGTTTTTCTTGCTTGCTGTGCCTGCGCAGACAGAGGCTACAAAAAATTGATATCAGCAATACCGTCACGTTTTTAGGATATTTTGACTATATTTGAAAATCTCCTAGGTGATGCAATATTTATCAAAAACTAAACTGATTTTCATGAAATGATGGAAAAGTGACTAGCGGCAACGCTGATATATGGTTATATTAGAGAGTAGCAACCACATTTTTTATTTTAAAAGTCCAGCAGTTATTTGGCGTCATTCAATAACATTTAATGTTTGAGCTTTTAAAGCGTTGGTTCGATATAAGACCAGTAGAATGATTAAATAAAATTTATCCTATGCCTTTTAAACTTAATAAAAGGTATAATTTTTGGACGCAAACTAACGTTTTAAATGACGTAGTTTATAGGTTTTGTTACTAACTATAAGCTATAGTATAGGAAGCTGTGTGTTTAATAGTATACTGTGCTACCAAGTTTGTAACCGTGTTACGGTCACTGCCTGTATTGGATTACAAATTGATTGAGTTACGGTGCTATTAATTTACCGCTCTTATTTTCACCGCTTTTAAATAAGATGTATTAGAGGATATAACAATGACAACGAATGAAGAAGACAACACCCCCCGAATCTTGATTGTTGAGGATGACGAGCGCTTAGCCATGTTGACCCAAGATTACTTGGTTAAAAATGGTTTAGAAGTGGCAATTGAAACCGATGGTAATCGCGCCATTCGCCGTATTGTCAATGAACAACCAGATTTGGTCGTACTTGATGTCATGCTTCCTGGTAGCGATGGCTTGACGGTATGTCGTGAAGTACGTCCACACTATCAAAATCCTATTTTGATGCTGACCGCGCGCACAGAAGATATGGATCAGGTTTTGGGTCTTGAAATGGGCGCTGATGACTATGTCGCTAAGCCTGCACAGCCACGCGTATTGCTTGCCCGTATCCGTGCTTTACTACGCCGCTCAGAAAATGCGCCATCGGAAGATGTGCCGCAGCGTCTTGAGTTTGGTGAGTTGGTTATCGACAATGGCGGTCGCTCAGTGAACTTGGGTGACGAATTGGTTGATTTCACCAGTGCCGAATATGACTTATTATGGTTACTCGCGTCTAACGCTGGTCGTATCTTGTCACGCGAAGATATTTTTGAGCGTCTACGCGGTATCGAATATGACGGTCAAGATCGCTCAATCGACGTACGTATCTCACGTATCCGTCCAAAAATTGGTGATGATCCAGAAAATCCTAAACGCATCAAAACCGTGCGTAGTAAAGGTTATTTGTTCGTTAAAGAAGGCAATTAACAGCGAATTGTTAATACAATTCTCTTTGCTAAAATACTTTTTAATAAAAAACCAGCTTTACGCTGGTTTTTTTATGGTCTAAATTTTAATTTTTAAACTTAAATGCTGCGTTATGTGGTTTAATTGAGCGATAATTATGGACGCTAGATTAATAGTATAGTGAGTGAAAAGTAATATCGATACATCACGCACTGCTAATATCAATTTTTCTTGCTTGCTGTGCCTGCGCAGACAGAGGCTACAAAAAATTGATATCAGCAACACCGTAGCGTTTTTAGGATATTTTGATTATATGAGATAAACTGCGCTGCAAGAATTTCTCTTCTTCCTTTATCAATAATTTTTTATTAGGTTGGTCACGGCACGTATGTCATTAGTTTCTTCTCTTAAACACAGTATATTTGTTCGTATTTATGCTGGACTGCTCATTGTCTGTTTGTGTGTGGCATTATTTGCCCAGCTGTTGATGGATACGATCAATAAAGAACGCGTCCAATCTTACCGCGAAAACATGGCCACGGGTGCTTTTCATATCGTTGCTGAAGGCATTGCCCATCAAGAAAGCGAATCGCAGCGTGAATATTGGCTGTCTGATGCCAGTAGTTTATTTGGCGCAGAATTTAACATTGTGCCTATTAACGAGGTCGATTTTAATGCCAGTGAGCTGCGCCGTTTTGAAAAAGGTAATACCGTCGTTCGCTATGTTGCCCAGCCTATTTATGCCGATGTTTATTACCGCTTACCGGACAACGAGAGCGTTTTAACCGCACGTATCTCGCAAGTAACCGAGCAGCAAGTACGTGCCATCGCGGTATTTTTGCTTGATGATTTGTCTTATTATGCGACTTTATCCGATAAGCGTGCGCGTTTAGCTCAATTGGAAGAGAAGTTTTCTTTCCCATTAGAGTTTAGAGCGATCAATACTCTTAATTTAGACCCCGATCAAATGGCACGCTTGCGCCGCGATGAGGTTGTCATCTTATTACAAGATACCAATACCAGTAAAAGTAATTCGTCGATTAAAGTGGTCGTGCCGTCTGAAATCAATGATATGGCGATTTTAATCGGGCCGGTACCTTTGTTTAACTGGTTCCCGCTCAATCTGATTGTCAGTATGATTTTGATCAGTATGTTCCTAATCAGCTTAGGCGTGTATGCGCTTATTTTCCCGCTAGAGCGCAAGCTGCAACTGATTCAAGTGGGCGTTAACGAAGTCAGTAAAGGCAATCTTGATATCAAAGTGCAGGTTATCGGACAAGATGAAATTGCGCGTCTATCGGCGACATTTAATGCGATGACGGCGCATATTAAGCGTTTGATTGAATCGCAGCGCGAGCTGACGCGGGCAGTATCGCACGAACTGCGAACGCCGGTTGCACGTATTCGTTTCGCTGTCGATATGCTGGCAGATACCGATGATGAAGATTCGCGCTTTATGCAGCGTGATTTTATTGATGAAGATATCGAAGCTCTAAATGGTTTGATTGATGAGATTCTAACGTACGCCAAACTTGAAGAAGGCTCACCAAAACTGGATTTAGAACCGGTCAATCTGCGCGAGTTACTGGAGCAAATTGAGCGTGAAACCAATGCTTTAGGCAAACCCATTAAGATAGTAACCAAGCTGCCAAATGCAAAAGTAACAGCGGTTGCGGATAGACGTTACCTGCACCGGGTGATTCAGAACTTAGCCGGGAATGCTTTACGTTATGCTGAGAGTACGATTATCATTAGTGCGGGAGTGGAAAAAGGTAATGCTTTTGTCAGCGTAGAAGATGATGGGCACGGTATCCCTGAAGCCGACCGTGAAAAAGTCTTTATACCGTTTGCGCGCTTAGACGATAGTCGTACACGTGCCTCAGGTGGTTATGGTTTGGGCTTGTCTATCGTATCGCGTATCGCTTTTTGGTTTAATGGCAATATGAAAGTGGACGAGAGCCGTGAGCTTGGCGGCGCACGCTTTGTCATGACTTGGCCGATTAAACCATTGACCCAAGTCCTTGCTGCCGATGAATTGACACAAGAAAAAAGTGAACGCGATTTCGATGCTTAACCTTTTATAATGACGGATAAATTGATATTGATGATGTATTAAAATGATTGAAATGAGCTTATTAATAGTAGAGGAGGGCAAGGGATGCCGTATTTGTTTGGTGGTTTAGTGGTATTGAACGCAGCAGCGCTTGGATATTATTTATTTTTACAGCAGCCAACCAGCACTGAGACGCTAAAGGCTGCGCAGCAAGAAATAACCCAACCTTTAACTTTTAGTAATAGCGCCGAGTACATTCCTCCAGTGATTGGTACTAAAAAGTAGGGTTATTAAAGTCGCTAATAACGATCAGTTATTAGCAATTCTTTGATGTTGCCTGCTACTTTTATTTAACGACCATCTATTTTATTGGTCGTCTATATTGCTAGCAGCGTTAGTTATTTTGTCATTGTCAGAAGCCAATGGCGGCTCTCCGGCAACTTTAGAGATAAGTGGAATACGGACACAGACTTGTAGGCCGCCATCTGGATGATTGATGGCCTCGACCGTCCCATGATGCAGGCGCGCGATACGATCGACAATCGCTAGACCAAGCCCGCTACCCTGAGTAGTACGTGCTGACTCCCCGCGCTCAAACGGTTGCATAATACGCTCTAATTGGTCTTCTGCGACGCCCTCACCGCAGTCGCGCACACATATCAATAACTGCTCTTTTGCTTCTTTATTGACCTCATTTTCAGTCACTACATCGCTGTCTTCTACCACCGTTTTTTCTATGAATGTCGGCACCACAGTCGCGGATAAATAAATGGGCGGTTTGCCGTAACGCTTGGCGTTATTAACCAAGTTAATCACCAAGCGTTTGATAGACATTGGGCGCACGGGCACCATTTTTTGACATTCCGATTGATAAATAAATTCCAGCGGCGCAAATTGCACCATGATTTCATTAAATATGGTGTCCAAATTGGTCAGGCGCACTGGCTCATCGGAACCGTCTTTCATAAAGGAGATAAACTGCTCCAAAATCGCATCCATGTCTTCGATATCGTAAATCAAACCTTCACGGAAAAATTCATCAGGCAGCATCTCAGCGGTTAAACGCATACGGGTCAGCGGCGTGCGCAAGTCGTGCGAGATACCCGCCAGCATAATCGTCCGCTCTTTTTGTGCCTGATTGAGGGTAGTAAATAAGCGATTAAATGCCATATTAACTTGGCGAATCTCAGTAGGGCCATTATGGGTCGGTAAGGTAGTAGCGTGACCCAAGCGAATATAGTTAGTCGCTGCGCGCTGTAAATAGCGTAGCGGACGATTTAATTGCCGCGCTAATAAAATGATAGTCAGTAAGGTTAAAATCGGTAAGCCAACTAAAAACAATACTAATAAAGCGGGACTGTACTGTGAGTAATATACCACCGGTTCACGAATCCAAAAGCTGTTATCGCGACTGTCTTGCACCCATAGCTGCGGCGTTGGTTTAAACTTAAAGTAGACCTCTACGGGACGACCCAATTGCGCGCCGATTTCGCGCTGTAATACATCGGTAAAGACGCCAACAAACGCCTTATCCTCTATCACCGGAAAATCGCTAGGATTATTGACCACCACCACATGTGAATGTTGATAAATCCATTGCCGTACAGCCGGCTCATTCTTCCAGTCTTTATTAACACTGTTCATCAAGCGTAATTCGCTGGTCAGATAGCGCGCATGATTTTTAAGCTCTGGCAAATATAGACTGCGCCAAAAAAACGAAATCGATACCCCGACACTGATAATGACAATAAAAGCGACCATCAAGGTGGTGAGCCAACTGTTAGAGTAGGAGCGGGCAAGCCGTCCTTTGCGCCGAGGCTGTGATTTTGCGGTGGTCATATATATCCAAAAAATTAATCAAAATATGGGTAAAGTGATTTTCTTTAAAATGGCAGGTAAAGCAGTTAAATAAGGTATTTTTAACCCCACTCTCAACTTCGAAAGTGATTGAAAAAAGAAGAGCACCTCACTAATCTATTGTTTTCGACCAAGAATACA
>NZ_VKLR01000017.1:0-91744 GCF_007280595.1 Psychrobacter sp. YGAH215
ATACAGGACATTGAGAACAAACTAAACAACAGACCAAGAAAACGATTAGGGTTTAAAACGCCTATGCAGGCGTTCTATAATATTAATTAGTGTTGCACTTGGTGTGTTAATCTAAGCCATAAAAATACCTGATAGTTAAATCATTTTCTTCTGTTTATGGCATTTACAGGCTATTATGGCAATTACCCTTAATCGCTTGCTGTAGCAACACTATGCCCAATCCAAGACCTATAGAAACCATACACGATTTATTTGCGACCACTCGGCGTCCCTCTGATGGTGAATTGAGCGCAAAAGCAGACTTTCAAGACGATGTCTATGAAGCGCTAGCAGAACTTGACTATATTTATGTCGATGAGCTGATCGCCAAAAATGTCGATAACAGTGTGATAAAACCGCATCAACCAATCTCTTTGGTGGATTTTTTTGAAGGCTTGGCGCAGCTTGCTACTATGGGTGTCGTGGAAGTAACGGATATTGTCGAAGCTATCCACCGTGAGATTTTGCTGCGTCCTTTGGGGCGGTTTAATAATGGTAATCTTGAGCACTGGCAGCGCGGTATCACCGGGCGCATTTATGGTACGGTGCGTCAAGCGATGCAATTGGTCGGCAACAATATTGCCATAGGGCTACGTTTGTATAACACGGTTTTAAAACCCAAAAAAATACAACCACTGCCTTTAAACTTACGGCGTATGGTCAATATCCTAAATGGCGTGATGGGCGACCACCTTGTCACCCATGACAATCCGTTGGCCGTGTCGATGATGCTATACGATAAAGATAATTATGTGCAAAGTGGCGCACTATCGGGGCGAGTAATTGTTTTGTGTCATGGGCTTTGTTTGAGTCATTTAAGCTGGCAAGTTGCGGGCGAAAATAATCTCGGTGCTATGCTGACCCACAAGTTGCCAGACAGTACAGTTTTATATTTGAACTATAATACCGGTCGGCGTATCTCCAGTAATGGGCGTAGCTTTGCTAAAGTCTTGCAAGATTTGGTCGAAAGCAATCCAGACATTACCCAGCTTGATTTAATCGGCCATAGTATGGGCGGCCTGCTGAGCCGTAGCGCACTGTTTTATGGTAAAGAGCAGGGATTCAGCTGGGTTGAGCGTGTGGGTAATTTGGTGACTTTAGGTACACCGCATCATGGCGCAAGTTTGGAGCAGATTGGCAATTTTGTGCAATATAAAATCGCTAAGCTGCCTTTTGCTGGGTCATTGGCGAAACTGGGCGACTTACGTAGCGCTGGTATTATCGATTTGCGTTATGGCAGTATTCGCGATGCCGATTGGAAATCTTTAGAGGAGCGCAGCGTGCTACCGGCAGAGTTTCGTCATCCGACGCGCCTACCGCTGCACGTCAATACTTATCTGGTCGCAGCGGCGTTGATTGAAACCCATTATGAAAATAAAACCACCAGCTTATTGGGTGATGGGCTGGTGTCAGTAGAGTCGGCGCTTGGCGAATATACTGAAGAGCACACATTGAGCGTACCTGAGGGTCATAAGGCGATATTTTATGGCGTCAATCATATGAATTTAACTTATAACGATCGGGTGCTTGCGCAAGTGATTTCTTGGTTATCAGCCAATAGATTAGGCGACGCGCATGACGCCAAATATGGGCTTGATAGCCGTATCTATTCTTATCCGATAGATTACGAGGTCGAGATTTAAGGTGTTAACACTATGAATGTTATTATCAATAAAATTATAAAAACGAAAAACCCTCAAGCATGACACTTGAGGGTTTTAAATTTTAGGGACGGTAGAAAACAGATAAGAAGCTATTCAGCGAAAATAGCCGCTACATCGTCTTTATCAAATTTGTAGACCTCACCGCAAAATCCGCAGTCCATCTCAAACGTACCGCCTTGTTCGTCCACGATATCTAACGCTTCGGTTTCACCGATTTGCTCAATTGCCATCTCACACTTCTCGCGTGAGCAGGTGCAGCCAAACGATAACGCTACAGGCTCAGGGGCAACGACTTTTTCTTCGTTATATAAACGGTACAGGATTTCATTGGCATCAAGCGTGGTCAGCTCTTCTGCTTTTAGCGTACGCGTGAGCACACTTAAGCGCGTCCACAAGTCATCATCGATCCCTGCGTCTTGGTTTTGCTCGACTTCATAGGTCTCGGCTGCGGTACGAGGTAGCATTTGCACCAAGATACCACCGGCTTGCAAACCATCGGATGCCAGATTGATCAGCGTTGGAATCTGCGCCGATTGTTTTTGATAATGCGCTAAGCAATCAGCTAAGTTGTCATGGCTACGCTCAACGATACCTTGATACGGCTCGCCGCCATCAGGCTGGATGTTGATAAATAACACGCCTTGACCAGCAGCGCCGAGCTCAGCAAAGGCGTCTTTGGCATGGATCATATTTTCCCATGCTTGCACTTGCTCGTCGGTGTCGCTTTTCCAGCTGGCAAGGGCGCGAATGATACCGTCTTGGTCGCATTCTGCCATCGCCCAATTGAGCAAGCTGTCACTATCTGATGATTGTAATTGAATCGATAAGCGACCATTAATTTTAACGGTACTGATCAACAAGCTTGCCGCCGTCAGCATCTCACCTAATAAGCGCTTAATGGCCTCAGGATAAGCTTTTTGGGCAATTGTCGTCGCATAGCTGTGCGATAGGCGCACCACATCGCCGCGCACCGGTGAGTCTTCGATAAAAAAGCGTTGGCGTACGTCATTATCGCGGTGGCTGCTCGCTTGTTGATTAATATTTGGGACTTGAGTATCTTGGGTCATAGGTCATAACTAGTATTAAGAAGTTGTTAACTTTATGGGGATTAATGGTTATTTATCAATCATAGCGGTTTAGTTATTGGTTTAATTTGAATGATTGATAAACGAAATCTGTAAAATATCAGTCGCATTAAAAAAAGTTTACCCGCATCGTGCAAATTGTTGTACAGTAACATTAAGTTGCATAGTGATAACTTAAAGCAACAGCATGGATGCATGACGGAAAAGTCAACCAAGGGCTTATATAAAGTCAAATAATGGCGCAAATACCGTCAAAGTCCCCCCTAGTTTGTATAAATGTGATAAAAGGATGTATCTCATGACCTACTTAATCTCAAAACCGCTAACGTTGGTTGCCTTTATGGCACTTGGCCTAGCAGGCTGTAACAATAGCAATCAAACCAACACCGAAGCGCCGCCAGCAGATGGCACAGCGACAACGACAGAAGCGGCAGAAAATACCAACGGTACGCTACAAAAGATCAAAGAATCGGGCACTATCGTGGTCGGTCACCGAGACTCTTCTATTCCCTTTTCTTACATCGCTGATGACCCAAATCAGCCGATTGGCTATGCGCACGATTTAGAAATGAAAGTGGTCGATGCGGTAAAAGAAAAGCTTAATATGCCGGATTTAAAAATTCGTTATAACTTGATTACTTCGCAAACGCGTATTCCACTGGTGCAAAACGGCACGGTTGATTTTGAATGTGGCTCAACCACCAATAACGAAGAGCGCCAAAAACAAGTGGCCTTCTCAAACGGTTTCTTTGAAATTGGCACGCGTTTATTGACCAAAAAAGACTCTGGTATTCAAGATTTTGAAGACCTAAAAGGTAAAACTTTGGTCACCACTGCTGGTACGACCTCAGAGCGTTATATTCGTGAATACAATGATAAAAATAAAATGGACATCAATGTCATCTCGGCAAAAGACCATGGCGAAGCTTTCCTTATGCTAGAAAACGGCCGTGCCGATGCCTTTATGATGGATGATGTACTACTTGCCGGTGAAAAAGCCAAAGCCAAAAATCCAGATGAATGGGTGATTGTTGGTACGCCGCAATCGTTTGAGATTTATGGTTGTATGATGCGTAAAGACGATCCTGAATTTAAAGCGGTGGTCGATGAAGCGCTTGCCAATGTCTTTAGCTCAGGCGAGATTAATAGCATTTATGATAAGTGGTTCACCAACCCAATTCCGCCAAAAAACGTCAATCTAAACTTTGAGATGTCAGACAATCTAAAAGCCTTGATTGCCAATCCACATGATAGCGCTCAGCCAAAAGTCGCGACAGCACAGTAATTATTGTCCCTCAACATAGCTTGCTTACGCGCTCAGATTGACAGCAATGTCAATCGGGCGCGTTAGCTTTTCAATCGCTGCTTGGAGAGACAATCATGAATTATAGCTGGAACTGGGGTGTGCTCTTTGAGCAGACCGGTATCGGTAACGAGCTTTACCTGCATTGGATGGTGACCGGTCTTGGCTGGCTGCTATTGATTGGCAGTATCGCTTGGGCAATTGCCATGGTGATTGGTACTATTTTGGGCATCATGCGCACCTTGCCAAATAAGGGCGCGCGTAGTATTGGTACCGCTTATGTGACATTTTTTCGTAATATTCCTCTTCTTGTACAATTATTCTTTTGGTTTTATATCGCCCCCGGTTGGCTGACGCCTGCGCTACAAGAGTGGTGGTATAAAGGCCTATCGCCTAATACCTCAGCCATGCTGTCCGCCAGTATTGGTTTGGGATTATTTACCGCCGCGCGTATCGTTGAGCAGGTGCGTACCGGTATCGAATCCTTACCTGAAGGGCAAATCAATGCCGCTTACGCGCTCGGCTTTACGATTCCGCAGGCGTATAAAGAAGTGCTACTACCGCAGGCATTTCGTGTTATTTTGCCACCGCTAAGCTCGGAGCTCACCAACTGCTTTAAAAACGCGTCGGTAGCGTCGCTTGTCGGGGTGATGGAGCTGATTAGCCAAACCAAAACCATCAGTGAATATACCCAAAACAGCCTCGAGATTTATACTTATGCGACCATTATTTATCTGGTTTTTAATCTGTCGTTAATTGCCATTATGGGACTGATTGAGCGTAAATTACGAGTACCTGGGCTGATTGCAGGGAGTCAAAAATGAATATGATGACCGAACTTGCAACGGCGTATCCGGGCTTAATGGGAGGTATGCTGACCACTTTAAAGGTGCTGTTTCTCGCTATCTTAGGCGGTATTAGCTTAGGGACGGTATTGGCTTTGATGCGCTTGTCCGGCATCAAAGCGCTAGAAATTCCTGCCAAATTATACGTCAATTACTTTCGTTCTGTGCCGTTGCTATTGGTATTGCTGTGGTTTTATTTTGCCGTGCCGATGATGTATTTTTGGATAGCCGGTAAATACCTACAGCTTGATACTGCGTTTACCTCGTGTGTCGTCGCCTTTATGATGTTTGAAGCGGCATACTTCTCAGAGGTGGTGCGCGCAGGTATTCAATCTATCGGTAGCGGGCAAGTGAATGCCGCAAAGGCATTGGGCATGACTTATGGCCAAACCATGCGCTTGGTGATTTTGCCGCAAGCCTTTCGCAAAATGCTACCGCTGATTTTGCAGCAATGTATTATTTTATTCCAAGATACGACATTGGTTTTTGCTATTGGGTTGACGGATTTTTTCCGCGCCGCTTACGTCCGTGGTGAGCTGATGGGCTTACTGACGCCTTACATTTTAGGTGCGGGAGCTGTTTATTTTATCATCAGCCTAAGTGCCTCTATCGGCGTACAGCAATTGCAAAAACGCTTGAGGTTTTAATTTAAATTTGGCGCAGTATTTTACTATTAAGATTTTCATTTAATAATGATGGAAAAAGTGGTTAGGAGCCAGCGATGAATGAGCCAGTGATAAATGAGCTAGGGATAAATGAGCTAGGGATAAACAATGCTGACACCTATATAAATGAATTTGGCGGACTGGTCACCGACAATGGCCATGCAAGCGCCGAGATAGTCATCAAAATGACTGACGTTAGCAAATGGTACGGCGACTTTCAGGTGCTAACTGACTGTACCGCGCACGTGCATAAAGGCGATGTGGTGGTGGTTTGTGGTCCATCGGGTAGTGGCAAATCGACCCTTATTAAAACCGTAAATGGCCTTGAACCGTTTCAAAAGGGCGATATCATGGTCAATGGTATCTCGGTTGGTGCAGCAAAAACCAACTTGCCTAAGCTGCGTAGTAGCGTAGGCATGGTGTTTCAGCATTTTGAGTTGTTTCCGCATCTGACTATTATCGATAACTTAACGGTCGCGCAAATCAAAGTGTTGGGCCGTAAAGAAGATGAGGCTAAGAAAAAAGGCATGGCCTATCTCGACCGTGTGGGCTTAAGTGCGCAAGCGCCAAAATACCCCGCCGAGCTATCAGGCGGACAGCAGCAGCGCGTAGCGATTGCGCGTGCTTTGGCGATGGATCCGGTAGCGATGTTATTTGATGAGCCAACTTCCGCACTTGACCCAGAGATGATTCAAGAAGTGCTCGATGTGATGGTCGAGTTGACCCGCGATGGCATGACCATGATGTGCGTGACCCATGAAATGGGCTTTGCCAGTCAGGTGGCCAATCGGATTATTTTTATGGATGAAGGGCATATTGTCGAAAACTGTAGTAAGGATGAGTTTTTTGAAGGCGCAAAAAGTGAGCGCGCGCAGCTGTTTTTATCAAAGATTCTCAATCATTGAAACTAAGTACTGTGTTTTAAGTATCTATCAAAGCGTCTTTAATAAAGGCGCTTTTTTATGTCTTTTACTTTTTGTTCATTACTCTCAGCTTACAAGTGTTCCCTGTTTGCTGCTACAATAGACGCCATCAGTTTTTAATCCTATTCCAAATTCATAACAAATAATAAATAGTGTTTCGGAGTCATTATGAGTGTAGAAAACCAATCAGCAGGTATTGTGATTATTGGCGCAGGCTTGGCAGGCTGGCACGTTGTCGATGCCATTCGCGCAAAAGATAAAGACATTCCCATCACCTTAATCACGGCTGATAATGGCGACCGTTATCATAAACCTATGCTAACAATGGCAATTAGTCAGCAGAAAAACGCCGCGGATTTGGTACGGGCGACCGGTAGCGATGCGGCAAAGGCGGCAAATATCAATTTGCTTGCCAATACGCAAGTGACCGATATCGATCCTGCTAGCCAAACGGTACAACTTATCTCAGCACTGCGCTTGGACCCTGTGTATACCAATTACGCCACTATTAGCTATGACAAACTGGTACTGGCGATGGGCGCCCATCCTATTTTTCCAAAAAGTCTGCCTGAAGATTTGGTTTGGCATGTCAATCATATCGAGCGTTTTGGGCAGCTGCAAGAAAAGCTGGCAGCAGGCAGTCAGCGTGTTGCCATCGTTGGCGCTGGTATGGTCGGGACGGAGATTGCCGAGGATTTATTAAAAGCGGGGCATGAAGTGACACTGATTGACTTAAATGACGCGCCGCTCTCGCAAATGCTACCGCCACAAGCGACCGCGCGTATTGCCAAGGCAGTACAGTCACAAGGGATTCACTTTTTAGGCGGTTATCAAGTATCCAATGTCACGCGTCATGATGATGGTAAATTGCAAGTCAGCTATGCACCAGTTGCCGCTACCGACAGCGATACGGCGCAGCAGCCAGAGCCATTAATCGTTGATCATGTGATTGCTAGTACGGGTCTGACGGTCGATGATAAATTACCAACCGCTGCTGGAGTTGAGTTCAATCGTCGCACTGGTATCGTGGTCGATGCCACCACGTTACGTACCCATGCGTCCAATGTGTATGCGATTGGCGATTGTATGTCCATCAACGGCGTCGCCTGCCGCTATGTCGCGCCACTACGTGCGCAGGCAGCGACGATTGCTGACGATATCTTGGGTCACGAGCACAGCGGTTATGATCATAAGCCACCGATGATTCGCTTAAAAAATAAAGCCATTTCGGTGATGGTCACTGGCGTACCGCAGGCTGCTGGTAATTGGCAAGTGACTACTGAAACGGATGACGAGCTGGTTATGGACTTGCTTGATAATAGCAATGCCGTCACTGCGACGGTAACGATTAAAGCACCGCCAATGGTGAAATCTTAATCAATGCTTAACCATTGCAGATTTAACTTTTAGCTTTAAATTCTAGTCTTAATGCTTATTAAAAGCCAGCTGTGTAGCAATACATAACTGGCTTTTTTGCATATAATAACCGCGTGATTTTATGCTATCTTTTACTGGGTAATGCTTCTTATTAATTAATTTAAATGATACATAATGTATTACTATGATTGACAGCCTTCGATTTAAGGCGGTATAGTAGCTCATGCTTGTTAAGACCTGTTCAAGGAAAAAAGAATAGGAACAAGCGAAAAATTAGCACCATTCAGGCGTGCTGTAAAAAGTAAAACGAAAGGACTCGTTATGACTCAAGTTTCTGACTTCGATAGCATTCTAAATAATATTCCCACCGTAAATATGGGCGCGCGCTCGGCAAATGCGCCGCTTATTCAAAGCTATGATAAAGGCCCCGATGTACCGCTGATTGAGGCGACTATCGGCGATTTTTTTGATGCGATTGTCTCCAAATATCCGGAGCGTGAAGCGCTGGTCGTCCGTCATCAAAATATCCGCTGGACATATCGCGAGCTACAACAGCAGGTCAATCAATTAGCCAGCAGCATGATTGAAATGGGGCTTGAGATTGGCGATCGCATCGGTATCTGGTCGCACAACAATGCTGAGTGGCTGCTGATGCAATTAGCGACCGCAAAAGTCGGCGTTATCCTCGTTAATATCAACCCTGCCTACCGTACCTTTGAGCTGCAATATGCGTTAAATAAACTCGGCTGCTCAGCCTTGGTATTGATGCGCCACTTTAAAAGCAGCGATTATGCGCAGCTGATTCGTGAGCTTTGTCCTGAAATTTATCATAAAGACTATACCCAGCTGGATTTGGTCGAGATTCCAACCATTGAGCGCATTATTTGGATTGATGAGCCAGACTCTGATGAAGAGTTTAAATTTATGCAGAAGTTCTCTGCTTGGATGGCGGAAGGCGATGCCAATGATCCACGCGTCGCCGAGCGTCAAGCCCAGCTTAAAAACACCGACGCGATTAACGTGCAGTTTACCAGTGGTACGACTGGCACGCCAAAAGGCGCGACCCTAAGCCACCGCAATATTTTAAATAACGGCTATTTTATCGGTGAGGCCATGAATCTCACTGAGGAAGACAGACTGTGTATTCCCGTGCCTTTATATCATTGCTTTGGTATGGTGCTTGGCAACTTAGCGATTTTGACCCATGGCGGCTGTATCATTTATCCGAACGATGGTTTTGAGCCTTTAAGCGTCTTGCAAGCGGTTGAAGAAGAGAAATGTACGGCTTTGCATGGCGTACCGACGATGTTTATCGCCGAGCTTGACCATCCTGAATTTGATAAATTTGATTTGTCGACCTTGCGGACTGGCATTATGGCCGGCTCTAGCTGCCCGATTGAGGTCATGCGCCGCGTCATTGATAAGATGCATATGAAAGAGGTGACCATTGCTTACGGCATGACCGAGACCAGTCCGGTTTCTTGTCAGACCAATGAGCATACGCCATTAGAGAAACAAGTATCAACGGTTGGGCTTGTGCAGCCTGCGCTTGAAGTCAAAGTCGTCGATACCGAAACGGGCGAGATTGTACCTTTAGGGGAAACCGGCGAGCTGCTAACGCGTGGTTATTCGGTGATGAAAGGCTATTGGGGCAGCCGCTTTAAAACCCGTGAAGCGATACAAGATGGCTGGATGCATACCGGTGATTTGGCGACGATGGATGAGGACGGCTATGTCAAAATCGTTGGTCGTAGTAAAGATATGGTCATTCGCGGCGGTGAAAACATTTACCCAGTTGAGATCGAAAACTATCTGTATCGCCATCCGAAAATTCGTGACGTCCAAGTTGTCGGTATCCCAGATAAGCGTTATGGAGAAGTGCTTGCTGCTTTGATCATATCAAAAGAGCCGGGCTGCCTAACCGAAGATGAAGTGCGCAAGTTTTGTAGCGAACACATCGCCCATTATAAAGTGCCGACTTACTATCGCTTTGTGACTGAATATCCGATGACCATCACCGGTAAAATTCAAAAGTATAAAATTATCGAGCAGATGAAGGCGGAGCTAGGAATAGAGTAGTCAAAAAATCGGTCAAGATTTTAAGAAGTTATTGAATAATAAACACAAGTATAAAAAGGGATATCATGAGCGCTATCATAACCAGTAAATTGAGTCCGAACGCTGCCGATTTTCAGCAAAACCGTGCCGCCATGCAAGAAATAGTCGATGACTTATATGTGCACCTGCGTAAAGTCGCTCAAGGTGGTTCAGAGCGCGCGCGTGCCAAGCATTTAGCGCGTGGCAAGCTGCTACCTCGTGAGCGTGTTGAGCGCCTGCTCGATGTCGGTACGCCATTTTTAGAAGTCGCACCAATGGCAGCGCATGATATGTATGGCGAAGAGATTCCAGCGGCGGGCGTGATTGCCGGTATCGGCCGTATCAACGGCACTGAGTGTATGATCGTCTGTAATGATGCCACCGTAAAAGGCGGCACTTACTATCCGATGACGGTCAAAAAGCATCTGCGCGCGCAAGAAATCGCCCAAGAAAACAACTTACCTTGCGTGTATTTGGTCGATTCAGGCGGCGCAAACTTACCCAACCAAGATGAAGTATTCCCTGATAAAGATGACTTTGGCCGTATCTTTTTTAATCAAGCAAATCTGAGTGCGGCCGGTATCCCGCAAATCGCCGTAGTGATGGGCAGCTGTACCGCAGGCGGCGCTTATGTGCCCGCGATGAGCGATGAGTCTATCATTGTCAAAGATCAGGGCACTATCTTTTTGGGTGGTCCGCCACTCGTTAAAGCAGCGACGGGCGAAGAGGTCACCGCTGAAGACTTAGGCGGCGGTGATGTACATACGCGTCTGTCAGGGGTGGTCGATCATTTGGCGCAGAACGATACCCATGCGTTATCGATTGCGCGTAATATCGTTAGCCACTTAAACCGTCCTGCCAAGCAAATCCCCAATCAAATCAAACCGCGTCCACCGCGCTATGATGCCAAAGAGTTATACGGCATCATTCCAACCGATAAGCGTAAACCTTTTGATATCAAAGAAATTATCGCTCGTATCGTCGATGATAGTGAGTTTGATGAATTCAAAGCACGTTTTGGCACGACGCTGGTTTGCGGTTTTGCCCATATCGAAGGTATGCCAGTAGGTATTATCGCTAATAATGGAATTCTTTTTAGTGAATCAGCACAAAAAGGCACGCACTTTATCGAGCTATGCTGTAAACGTAAAATCCCATTGGTGTTTTTGCAAAATATCACTGGATTTATGGTTGGTCGCAAATACGAAAACGAAGGTATTGCCCGTCATGGCGCCAAAATGGTCATGGCAGTGGCTAACGCCAAAGTGCCGAAATTCACCGTTATCGTCGGCGGCTCGTTCGGTGCTGGTAACTACGGCATGTGTGGCCGTGCTTATAGTCCACGCTTCTTATGGATGTGGCCAAACGCGCGTATCTCGGTGATGGGCGGCGAGCAAGCGGCGTCGGTACTGGCAACCGTCAAGCGTGATAATTTTGACCGTAAAGGTGAAGAATGGAGCGCGGAAGATGAGGCTGCCTTTAAAGCGCCGATCCTTGAGATGTACGAAGAGCAAGGTCACCCTTATTATGCGACAGCACGTCTTTGGGATGATGGGGTGATTGACCCCGCCGATACGCGTCATGTATTAGCATTAGGGCTAAGTGCTGCCTATAACGCACCGATTGAAGAGACGACGTTTGGGGTCTTTAGAATGTAGCATTAAATGGAACACGGGCAAGCATTTCACGTATATAAAAATAGAGAAGGTTATGCAAAAAAATCTGAATAATTATAAAAGCTTATTCGTTAATGTTGAACAGCATATCGCGACGGTAACGTTAAACCGTCCTGAAATACGTAACGCCTTTAACGATGAAATGATCGCTGAGCTGACAGAGGTTTTTACCACGCTTGGCACTGATGATAATGTGCGTGTCATCGTGCTAGCGGCAGCAGGCAAAGCCTTCTGTGCGGGCGCTGATTTAAACTGGATGCGCGCCATGGCGGATTATAGCTATGAAGAAAATCTAGCCGACGCCGATAAACTCGCGCAAATGCTCAAAACCATTTATGAGTGCCCAAAACCAACCGTGGCTGCCATTCAAGGCGATGTCTATGCAGGTGGCATGGGTCTGGTCGCCGTCTGTGATGTGGCCATCGCGGTGAAAATTGCCAATTTTTGCTTAAGCGAAGTGCGCTTAGGATTGGCCCCAGCAACAATAAGCCCGTATGTGATACGAGCACTGGGCGCACGAGCATCGCAGCGTTATTTCTTAAGTGCGGAAGTGTTTGATGCCAAAAAGGCACGGCAGCTTGGCTTTATCCATGAGCGCGTTAGTGACGAATCACTTAACGACACAGTCGCAGCCTTATGCGCCAAAATAGTTAATAATAGCCCCAATGCGGTCAAGACTTGCAAGCGTTTATTGCACGAAGTCGCAGGTGCACCGATTACCGATGAGCTGGTTGCTGATACCGTTAAAGGTATCGCTGATATTCGCTCATCAGCGCAAGGAAAGGAAGGCGTGCAAGCCTTTTTACACAAGCGTAAACCTGATTGGTTAACGACAGACTAGTAGCAAAAACGATAGTCAAACCGATAAATAAAAACGACAAGACACAGGGATAGTTATGTTTTCTAAAATTCTAATTGCCAACCGTGGTGAAATTGCTTGCCGTGTTGCTGCGACTGCCAAGCGTATGGGTGTTCGTACCGTCGCTGTTTATTCTGATGCTGACCGTGGTGCCAAGCATGTCGCTGTCTGTGATGAAGCGGTTTATTTAGGTGGTTCTGCACCAAAAGACAGCTATCTTAAAGGTGATGCGATTATTGCGATTGCCCTCGATGTTGGCGCCCAAGCAATCCATCCAGGCTATGGTTTTTTAAGTGAAAATGCCGACTTTGCTCAGGCTTGTCAGGATGCAGGTTTGATGTTTATTGGCCCATCTGCCGACGCGATTCGGGCGATGGGCGGCAAGTCTGAATCCAAGCGTTTGATGGAAGCGGCTGGCGTGCCATTAATACCGGGTTATCATGGTGACAATCAAGATGCCCAGTTTTTACAACAGCAAGCAGACAGTATCGGTTATCCCGTCTTAATTAAAGCCAGCGCAGGCGGCGGCGGTAAAGGCATGCGTATTGTAGAAAATAGCAGCGATTTTATTGACTTACTAGACTCCTGTCGCCGTGAAGCGATTACCAGTTTTGGTGACGACCAAGTACTCATTGAAAAATATGCTCTAAAACCTCGCCATATCGAAATCCAAGTATTTGGTGATATGCATGGCAATTATGTGCATTTGTTTGAGCGTGATTGCTCGGTACAGCGCCGCCACCAAAAGGTATTAGAGGAAGCGCCAGCACCCGGTGTTGACGCTGCCATGCGCGAAGCAATGGGAACAGCGGCAATCGAAGCGGCGCGTGCGGTCAATTATTTTGGTGCAGGTACGGTTGAATTTATCGTTGAGCAGCGCGAAGGGGCGATGAATTTCTATTTTATGGAGATGAATACCCGCCTGCAAGTGGAGCATCCAGTTAGTGAAGCGATTTCGGGTGTCGATTTGGTCGAATGGCAACTGTTGGTTGCAGCAGGTAAACCATTACCGAAAAAGCAAGACGAGTTAAATATAAATGGTCATGCTATCGAAGCGCGTATCTGCGCTGAAAATCCTGATAACGGCTTTTTGCCAGCGACGGGTACTTTATTTACCTATCAAAAGCCTGAGCACAGTACCTTTAACGTTGCCGATGTGCGTATCGACGATGGCGTGCGCGAGGGCGATGTGATTAGCCCGTTTTACGATTCGATGATTGCGAAGCTTATCGTCCATGCGCCGACCCGCGAGCAAGCGTTGGCGAAACTCGACCGCGCACTCGCTCAAACGCGTATCGTTGGTTTGCCAAATAACGTGGCATTTTTGCGCTATATCTTAAATACTGAGTCGTTTAGCCAAGCCAATCTTGATACGGCACTTATCGAGCGTGAGGCGGACGAGCTGTTTAATCAGCATCCGCTTGATTTATCGACGCTGGTCGTGACTGCCATTACGCAGCAGCTTGCTAGTGAAGGCGCAGCACAAGGGTCAGACATCGATCCATTCAGTAAGCCGACTGGTTTCCGTGCTTATAGTGATTATACGCGCTCGTTTAGCTTGGTTTATGATGAGCAGGCGTACCAAGCACGTATTAGCAGCTGGCACAATGCAAATAGTGCGGAAAGTAAAAAAGGGGCTGAAAATAGCAGCAGCTTTACCCTAGTGATTGTAAAAGAAATCGCAAATACCGAAGAGAAGAGCAATGCTAATGTCGCCGCGCAGACAGAAAAAGTCTATGAAAGTGAAATTAGCTATGACAGTACTGACGCGCACAATCATACGTTATGGCTAGATGGCGTACGTATTAACGCGCAGAGCTGGACAAATAATGAAACGGTTTATGTATTCACCGATGGCGGTCGTGATGAGATTACGCTGATTGATATCATGGCACATGTCGGTGAAGAGTCTGCGGCGGTCGGTAGCTTAAAATCACCAATGCCAGGACAAGTCGTTGCCTTTAAAGTCGCTGTTGGCGATAGTGTGAAAAAAGGCGAGCCACTTGCCGTTATCGAAGCGATGAAAATTGAACATACGATTACCGCACCGACGGATGGGGTGGTGGCAGAATTATTATTTGCGGCGGGCGATTTGGTTGCCGATGGCGACGAGCTACTGCGCATCGATAGTGAGACGAGTAACTGAGGTACTGATAACATAGCCAATTCAATATAAAAGTGGTTCGTTTAAAATAGCGCTCTGCTAGTATAAATTTTCCTCGCTTGCTGTGCGCTTCGCACTCCAGAGGCTTCGCAAAATTTATCCCAGCAGTCCTGTAACATTTCTAAATGAAAACTACTATGAAAGGGCGCATAAAAAAGGACGATAAGCATGAAACTCTCGTACCCAGACCACGTCAGAATCGTTGATGTCAGTCCACGTGATGGCCTGCAAAATGAGTCCATGACGGTACCGACTGCAGTTAAGCAAACGCTGATCAACGATTTAATCGCAGCAGGCGTCAAAAAGCTCGAAACGACCAGTTTTGTTTCGCCAAAATGGGTGCCGCAAATGGGTGATAATAGCGCGCTACTTGACGCGCTAGCGCCTACACGTCAGACGGAGGTGTGCTACTCAGTCCTAGTGCCCAATATGCGTGGCTTTGAAAATGCTATTGTCCATCGTCCTGATGAAATCGTCATTTTCGGTTCAGCTAGTGAAACCTTTAGCCAAAAAAACATCAACTGTAGTATTGACGAAAGCATTGAGCGTTTTGCGCCCGTTGCCGCTGCGGCAAAAGCGCAGGGTATCAAAGTACGCGGCGTTATCTCTTGTACGGTTGGCTGTCCTTATGAAGGCGAGATTGCTCCCAGCCAGGTGGCTTATGTGACCAAGCGTTTGGTTGAGATTGGCGCTGAGCAGATTGGTATTGCCGATACGATTGGTGTTGGTACACCGCTAAAAGTACAGCGCGCCCTGCAAGCCGCATTAGAATACGCTGATATCAGCATGCTATCAGGTCATTTTCATGATACTTATGGTCAAGCCGTAAGTAATACCTTAGCTGCCTTACAAATGGGTGTTAGCGAATTTGATACCTCAGTGGCTGGGCTTGGCGGTTGTCCGTATGCCAAAGGCGCAACCGGCAATGTCGCCACTGAAGATGTTGTCTATATGCTGCACGGTATGGGCATCCACACTGGTATTGATTTGGATAAATTGGTCGTGGCTGGCGAGCGTATCAGTGAATTCTTGGGTCGTCGCAATGGTTCAAGCGTGGCGCGAGCATTGATTAATAAACGTCAGTCTTAGCTAAAAAATCAAGCCAGTCATAAGCTAAATGAATAGAAATAAATGAACAGAAATAAATAAATAACCCCACTCTCAACTTGTTTTTCTAAGGTATTGGTTTACTTAGTTTTTAAAATTTCAGTTAAAACAATTAGAATTTTAAATTCTATAAAAACCAAAAGCCTACGATAAGTTGAGATTGGCGTATAAATAGATAGCTGGTATACATTTTTGAAGCCTCTGGAGTGAAGCAGTCGCACAGCAAGCGATAAAAACTTGTACCCGCTATATGGTCTCTTTTTAAATGGATCTAAATTTTTAAGAAATTAAACATCAAAATACAAGGAACGGCTATGAGTTTACCCGGATTAAATTTTCAGCTTGGCGAAGATATTGATGCATTACGTGATGTGGTGCAGCAGTTTGCGGCAAAAGAAATTGCCCCACGCGCAGCCGAAATCGACAGTAGCGATGAGTTCCCAATGGATTTATGGCAAAAAATGGGCGAGCTCGGTCTGCATGGCATTACCGTTCCAGAAGAGTACGGCGGTTCTGATATGGGCTACGTCGCGCATATGGTGGCGATGGAAGAGATTAGTCGTGCTTCTGCTTCTGTGGCGCTCAGCTACGGGGCGCATTCTAACCTGTGTATCAACCAAATCAAACGTAATGGTTCAGAGGAACAAAAGCAGAAATATCTGCCCAAGCTGATTAGTGGTGAATTCATTGGCGCATTAGCGATGAGTGAGCCGGGCGCTGGTTCAGACGTAGTGAGTATGAAGCTTAAAGCCGAAGAAAAAGGCGGGCATTATGTGCTAAACGGTAGCAAAATGTGGATTACCAATGGCCCAGATGCTGACGTAATGGTGGTTTATGCCAAGACCAATCCAGAGCTAGGCGCTAAAGGCATGACCGCATTTATCGTTGAAAAAGGCATGAAAGGCTTTGGTACGGCGCAAAAGCTCGATAAGCTTGGCATGCGCGGTAGTCATACCGGTGAGATGACTTTTGATAATGTTGAAGTGCCCAAAGAAAATATCTTGGGCGGCGTTGGTGAAGGCGTCAAAGTACTGATGAGCGGGCTTGATTATGAGCGCGCGGTACTCGCCGCAGGTCCTATCGGTATCATGCAAGCAGTGATGGATAACGTCGTGCCTTACATCCATGATCGCAAGCAGTTTGGGCAAGCAATTGGTGAATTTCAGCTTATCCAAGGTAAAGTCGCCGATATGTATACCATCCTGCAAGCGGGACGCAGCTTCTTATATACGGTCGGTAAAAATCTCGATATGCTCGATCAACGCGGCGCCGGTCATAGCCGCGAAGTACGTAAAGATTGCGCCAGCGTGATTTTATGGTGTGCGGAAAAAGCCACGTGGATGGCAGGCGAGGGCATCCAAATCTTTGGCGGTAACGGCTATACCAATGAATATCCACTTGGTCGCTACTGGCGTGATGCCAAGCTGTATGAAATCGGCGCAGGTACCAGTGAGATTCGTCGGATGCTAATCGGCCGTGAGCTATTTAACGAGACTAAGTAGAAATTATAGAATGTTCTTTATATACTAAACTCTTGCTCATGGGCTAATTTTTTCTTGCTTGCTGTTCGCAGGCGTGACAGACGATGCAAAAAAATCATCCCATAAGCATCTAGCATCGCTTTTAAATCGAATAAACTAAAAATAAAAAAGCAGGTCGCTTAAAACGGCCTGCTTTTTTTATTTATACAAACGCTCAAAACACTATGTCTGTTTGCTATGGTCAAAATAACGGGCCAGACCATTTAATAATAAATCATCGCGCATACGCACCGAACGATTAATATGTTGCGCAATGATATGCGCATCACCGCCGGTCATGATGAGCTCAAAGTTTGGATAGCGGTTACTGATTTCATTAATCGCGCCAACGATGGACAACATAATGCCGCGATGGACGGCGTCTTTTGTGTTGATGCCGGGGCTCACGCTATCAAAAGTGCCATTAGAAATCGTAATTTGCTTGGTACCAGAAAATAACGACTCACGTTGCAGATAGATGCTGGGGAAAATATAACCGCCTAAATGCTCAGCGTGATCTATCAAATCAATCGTCACCGCTGTGCCGCAGCCAATCACGCACTGGCGTTTTTTCTTATCCACCGCACCCAGCATCTGTAGCCAGCGATCGCAGCCGAGCTGTTCGTCATCATAGGCGCTTTGCATCAAGGCATGCTCAGCATCGACGTGGACAAATTCAAACGGAATATTTAGGCGGCTCAAGGTTTCAGATACTTTTACATTTAAGTCATCGCCCAATACCGAGGAAATGCCAATAAAATCCGGCGCATAACGCGCAAAACGATCGGTCAGACCCATGAGCAGTTCGGCAGGCGCTTGCAAATGCTGCTTGGCATCGTGCGCAACTATCTGCCCGATATCATCGGTGAGCCAGTATTTAAGACGGGTATTGCCAAGATCTAACCAGAGCATAAAAATCCCTTTATATAGTGCTCGTTCAGTATGGTTTTTTAAGGGTGAGGCTGAAAGGTTTAAGCATCACCAATTACATCAATACGACCGGTAAAAAGCGCAGAAATCTTACCGTTATATTCACGTAATTGCAAACATCCATGTGTATCAAGACCGCATGCATAACCGGTCAGCGTCTCGACATTGCCGTTGTAGTCTTGGGTAACGCGCAAACGCAGCCCTGCCAATGCATCCATCGCGTCAAACTGCGCCAAAAAACTGTCCAAATAATAACGCTGGCCGGTTGGCTTCTCCAATCCTAAATACTCAAAGCGGGTCATCGCTGCCATTAAAGCCTCACTCATTTGCTGATAAAGCGTTTTTAGGTCTGGAAGTGAAATAGGCGGCGCTTTTGGCTCAAGCATGGCACCAATATCTCGTAAGCTAATCGCTTGATAACTCATGCCCTCGCAAGTTTGCGCCGTAAGCTTAGGCGTGGCTTGGACATTTAGACCCACGCCCATCACCACGCCGACCAACTTTCCTGACTTCGTTACGGGCTCTATTAAAATGCCAGCGAGTTTATGAAAGGGTAGGGTTTGTTTGGTAGATTCAAGCGGCTTTAAAGCAGCATCATTCGATTCAGGTTCAGATTGTTTTTGAAATGAATGCTGCTGCGAATATTGCTTTGAATAAAAGCCCAAATCATTGGCCCATTTTACCCCGATTGTTGCCAAGCCCTGCTTGCGCAATTGCTCATTTAGCACTTGAATTACAGGCATTTTTGCCAGTTCAACGCCGATAATCAGCGACAATAAACCGCTAATCGGCATGTGCGCGGGATGATATAACGACAGGTAAACATTGCCGCGTGGCGACTGCCAAGAGCGCCCATGTTGTCCGCGACCAGCGCTTTGGGTTTCCGCTGTTAGTAGATGCATCTCGGCTGCATTTAGGCGGCCGTTTTGCAACGCTGCTATCAGCTCACTATTGGTCGAGCCGCTACTCGCAAGGTGGTGATGGTTAAGCTTAGGTAAATGCTCAAGCTCTAATGACTCCAATGACTCAAAAGGTTGGGCAGACAAAGCGTCAGATGATGGATTAAATGGCGGCATAATAAGTTTCGTCGATGGGATAAATTGGCGTGGATAAACTTTGATATACTGAGCGATTGTTGCTCATTACCAATACAAAGCAAACAGCATAAAGGTCGGATTATGATTTAGCAAATGCGATTGAGCAGGTAATGTTCGAGTGACTATACAATTAGATGATTATACGATTTTAATAAAAAAGACGCAGGATAAAAGGCCGATTCGATGATGTTATATGTGTGGTTTGTGATAGCGGGGGCGTTTGCGGGTGTCAGTGCGGGTTTATTTGGCGTCGGTGGTGGCATGATTATCGTACCCGCATTGGTTTGGATTTTTACCGCCTATCATTTTTCACCCGAAGTGGTCACCCATTTGGCGATTGGCACCTCACTGGCGACAATTGTGGTGACCTCTATAAGCTCACTGACTGCCCATAATAAGCGCGGCGGCGTACGCTGGGAAGTGTGGCGCAAAATGGCATTGGGTTTGGTCATCGGCAGTTTGGTTGGTGCCGGTATCGCCGATATGATTGATGGAAAAGTCTTGCAAGCCATCATCGGTGTCGGGGCGCTATTGGTCGCTTTAAAAATGTTGTTTTTGTCTAACAAAGAGCAGATAGGTAAGCCGTTACCGTCAACTGGCATTCAGTTTGGGGCAGGGACAGGGATTGGTTTGGCGTCGTCTATTTTTGGCATTGGCGGTGGTAGTTTGACCGTACCGTTTTTAAACTGGGCAGGATTGCCGATGAAACAATCGGTCGGTACGTCTGCTGCTTGCGGCTTACCGATTGCCGTCGCTGGTGCGATAGGCTTTGCCTGGTTTGGTAAAGATGTGGTCAACCTGCCTGAGGGTACGATAGGATTTGTGCATATCACGGGCTTTTTATGCATATCTGTCGCTAGCTTTGCGATGGCAAAAGTCGGTGCCAAGCTTGCGCACCAGTTGCCTGCGCTAACGCTCAAGCGTGCCTTTGGCGTGCTACTTCTATTTGCTGGTGGGCAGCTGTTGTTAAGTGGGCTTGGGGTGATTTAGTTTTGGTTTAGTAAAGTAGTTATTAATCAATAAATTGAGGGTTTAAAATGGCTATTGTTGAGTTATTTCATAAAAGACAGAAAAGGCTACGGGGCGAATATCCTGATGTTTATCAATACGATGAATTGCCGGATAAATTAAAAGTTCAAATCGTGCACATGTGGGATGAAACGATAGGAAGAGACCCGAGTATATATAGTACTTATTTGGATTCAATCCAAAAAAATAGTCGTATTGTTTTAGAGCAAGTATATAAAATATTAACAAAAGAATTAGGGGTTTTTAAATTAACTTCAAACGAACAAAGTGACTCTACTTATTTTGAAAAAATATCTAACTATTTTCTTAATGAGACTGAAACAGAAAAGTCTTTAGATGTTGTTGAAATTATGATGCAAGCAATAATCTTATTCCATAGAAGCTCTCGAAATAAATTCAAATTAGTAGAGGTAATGGATGAATTGAATCAGCGTTTTCGTGAACATGGCATAGGTTACCAATATGAGAACGGACAAATTATTAGAATGGATTCCGAGTTTATCCATGCTGAGGCTGTTAAGCCTGCTTTACACTTACTTAGTGATCCAACATATAAAGGTGCACAACAAGAATTTCTAAAAGCACATGAACACTATCGTCATGAAAGGTATAGCGAAGCTTTAATCGACTGTCTTAAAGCGTATGAAAGCACATTAAAAATTATTCTAGATAAAAATAAATGGGAGTACAGTCCTAATGCAACCGCTGACGAGCTCACAGGTCGACTCATGCAGTCAGGGTTAGTTCCCGAGTTTTGGCAACAGTACTTTAAGTCCTTAAAAAATACTTTAACTTCAGGTGTTCCTACTGCTCGTAATAAATTGGCAGGTCATGGTGCAGCCAATGAAGTTAGAGAAATACCTGAATATTTAGTTAGCTATATCCTTCATATGACAGCCTCTACCATTGTATTTTTAATCAAAGCAGATGAAAGCTTGAAATGATTATTTTTTATCAATCGCATCAAGCCCCAAACGCATCCACTTTCTGGCGAGCTCATCATGGTCGCTGAGCATACTCCATAGCGCATCTTCACTAAAGATTGAGTGCGCTTGACCCGAGTGCTCAATCGGCAGATCCGCTTCACGATCTGCCATCCATTGCGGGTTAAGGTAGTAATCTTTCAACTCGTTTTGCAAGGCTTCAGCGCGCAAAAACTGCTGCTGCGCCTCAAGCTGCTGACGATGCAGCTCACACCATTCTTCATATTTTTGTTGTAGTTCTTGCGGATTATATTTATCAAAATTATCTTCAGTCATTGTCATCGCCTTAATTTTTATTTTTTAGATGAATTATGTAGATTCTCAGCACTATTATAGCATCCCTCATAAACTCTAAAAACTCGTCACAATTTGCGGTAGAATAGCCGCCTGTTTTTGCTAAGTTTATCGATATTTCATGCGCCTAAAATCTCTCAAGCTGGCAGGCTTTAAATCCTTTGCCAATCCAACCACTTTTACCTTCCGTCATGGTATCACCGCCATCGTCGGGCCAAACGGCTGCGGCAAATCCAACGTCATTGATGCCATACGCTGGGTGCTGGGCGAAACTTCCGCCAAGCAATTACGCGGCGGGGCGATGAGTGATGTCATCTTTGCCGGCACGCAAGATAAAGCGGCCAAAAGTGTTGCCAGCGTCGAGCTGACCTTTGAGCATACCCAAGATGAACAGACGGGGATTCGCCATGAGTTTAATCTCTATCACGAGCTGTCTGTCCGCCGTCAGGTAAATTTAGAGGGACGCTCGGACTACTTTATCAATGGCACGCGCTGTCGCCGCCGTGATGTGGTCGATGTGTTCTTGGGCACAGGGCTTGGCGCGCGTAGTTATGCGGTCATCGAGCAGGGCATGATTGGGCGTATTGTTGAATCAAGCCCGCTGCAGCTACGCGAGTTCATCGAAGAGGCCGCTGGTGTTTCTCGTTATCAAGCGCGCCGCGAAGAGACACAAAAGAAACTCGAGAAGACGCAGGATAATTTAGCCCGTCTGCACGATATGCAAAGCGAGCTGGTCAGCCAACAAAAACGCTTATCTAAACAAGCCGCCAGTGCTGAGCGTTACGAAGAGCTGGCATTAACGCTTGCTGATATCAAGCAGCAGCTTGCTATTCAACAGCTTTATCAAGCAAAGCATCATCAGCAGCAGCAAAAAATCGCCCATGAGCGCAGTGCTAATAAAGTTGCCGTTTTACAAGCCAGTTATGAGACTCTAAAAGCGAAGCAAGATAAGCTTGCGGCTCATATCAATCAAGAGCAGTGGCTAAAAGACGATGCGCAAAGCAACCACTATCAGCAGCAGCTAAGCTATCAACAAGCAGAGCATGAGCTTAGTGACGCAAAATCACAATTAAATGTAATTGCACAGCAGCTTACCAGTTTAGAGCAGCAGCGTCAGCAAGCGGTAAGCGAGATTGAACGCTTAAAAACTGAGCAAGCTGAGCAGCAAAATGTACTAGAAGAGTTGCGCCCACAGCTTAGCGATCTAACAAAGAAACGTGACACGCATAAACGCAATGAACAACCGTTGCAGCGCGCCTATCATGACGCGCAAAATCAGCTATCACGCCTGCAAGATAATAATCGAGCGCTTGAGCAGCAGCAAGCGATTAATAGTCAAGCGCAAAAACGCCAGCAGCAAAACTATGAGAAATGGCAGCGCCGCCAGCAGAACTGGCAAAATCTCTGGCAGCAGCTACAACGGTCGCTAGCACCTATTGATATTGTTGATGGACGTGAAAAAGGTAATTCGAGCAATTTACAGCAGATGTTAAATGCGCAAGTGACTGAGCTCAATAAACAGCTGCAACAGATTGAGCGCCAACAAGACAGTATCGATGAGCGCCTATCTGAGCTACAACCGCAAGCGCATGAATTACAGCAACGCTTAAATACTCAACGGCGCGAGTTAAGCGAGGATGAAAAACGTCATGCGGTCTTGGCAGGTGAATACGACACCTTGCATCAAATATTGCATCCGAAGCCTTTACCAAAACCACAACAGCTTGCTAACGTAAAAACTGCTTTAGAAAGTGATATAGCCAAGGATTATAACGAATTGGCCATTACCACCTTACGTGCGCAGATTGAGTTAAGCGCCAAAGGGCAGCAGCACGCAGAGCTACTCGATAGCGTGTTAGCGTTATGGTTAGATAGTCATGTGTTGGTTGCTAGCCAGTTGAATGATGAGAAAATTAATGATGACTCTCAAAAATCTAATAGCTTATGGCAAGCGCTCGAGCAGGATTTAACAGCTGTATTTACTTATCAAACCACGCAAAACGAGAACGACAATTCAAAGAATAAATCGAGGATAGAAAATAGTCACAGTCTATGGCTATCTGCTAAGCAAAATGTTAAAAACTCAAAGCTATTTATCGGTGATTTGTCAGACAATTTAACGGATAAAGTCTTGTCATTATCAGAGCTGATTACTGCACCAAATTTAGCGTTGTGGCAGCACTGTTATCTATATATCGCGCCATCTAAAACGAACGCTCAGCAAACGTTAGAAGATTTGGCTGTTACTTTAAAAGCATTGCCAGCACCCGCTATTCTACTAACCTCGGACGGCTGGATTATCAGTCGTCAGGGTACGATTAATTTGAGCAAATTTGCTGGCGCGCAAAATGGTCAAAATGAGAGCAATAGTCAATTTTTAAGCCAGCGTTTACAGCAGCGTAGCCGTTTGCAAGCGCTAGAAAATTTGCTGAATGAGTTTGAAGGCAAAATACAAGAGCAGCAAAAGGCGATTGCTAATAATCAACGCAACTATGATGCCTTAACGGTCAGCTTAGAGGAAACGCGCGCGCAAGCTGAGCAATTAATCCGCGATAAGCATCAATACCAGCAACAGCTGACCACTAAGCGCGCCAATGCGGAACGACTACAAGCAGACAGTCAGCGCCTCAATGCTGATAAAGTTGCCCTTGAGCAGGAACAGCAAGAATTAGAGCAAGAACAGCAGACCCTAACTCATGAGCAGCAGCATATCCAAAGTGAGATAGCAGCGCTAACGCCGCAAATAGCCGATGCGCGTTTATTAAGTCAGCAATTACAGTCCGAGCGCAGTGAGCTAAATCGCGCGCGGCAGGTAGATGATGACGCTTGGCAAGCAATACAGCTGCGTATTCAGCAGAGCGAGATGCGCTTAGAGCATAGCGTCAGTAGTCTTACGCGGGCAACCGAGCAATATGATAAATCGCTACAAAGCGAGCAGAGTCTAAAAACGCGTCATGAACAGCAGCAAAATAAACTGCCAGCACTGCAAGCAGCATTACAAATTGCGCAAAGTGCGCGCGATGAGCAGCAGGCAGTATTAACCACACGCGAAACGGCATTAACAGCGCTTAAAGAGGAGTACAGTCAGCAGCAGACCGAACTAGATACGCTACAAAATACCTTGCAAATTCAGCAAGGCGAGCTTGCCAATCTCGCGACAGAATTGGCACTCAGCGCCGCGCGTTTGGATGATGCCAGTAGCCATACCCAAGAAGCGCTAGAGGCTTATTACAAGGTCAGCCATAAATATCAAGCGCAATCGGACACAGTTCAGCAGCATCAGCAACAAGTAATGAGCGTCTCAAATTTATTGGCGGATTTTATCGCTCATGATCGCCGCGTCCGCCCAGACAAAATCGCAGAATTAGAGTCTGAGCGTGCGAAGCTTGAGCAGCAATTAAGTAAAATTGGCGCGGTCAATCTCGCCGCAGTAGCAGAATTGGCAGAAGTTAATGAGCGCTTAGAGCCACTTGCGCAGCAAACAGCAGATATTGCCGCCAGTATGCAGACCTTGACGGAAGCGATTGCCTCAATTGATGAAACCACCAAGACGCTATTTATGCAGACACTCGATGCGGTCAATAATGAGCTTGCCAATTTATTTGCTAAAGTCTTTGGTGGCGGGCAAGCAAGCTTAACGCTTAATACGGACGAGATGCCTGCCAATGCGCCAAAGTCAGAACAGTGGCGGGCAGGGTTGACCTTAATGGCACAGCCAAAGGGCAAACGCAATAGTCGTCTTGCGGTACTGTCAGGTGGTGAAAAAACCTTGACCGCGCTGAGCTTAATTTTTGCGATATTTAAGCAGCATCCGGCACCATTTTGTGTGCTCGATGAAGTCGACGCGCCGCTTGATGATGCCAACGTCGCCCGCTTTACCAGCTTGATAAATGAGTTGGCAGATGATTTGCAGTTTATTTTTATCAGTCATAATAAGCTGACGATGCAAATTGCTGATGAGTTAAAAGGCGTTACTATGCCGAGCGCGGGGATTTCTACCTTGGTCAGTGTGTCGCTTGATGAGGCAGCAAGCTACCTTTCTGATTAAGAGCAGCGCCCAGTATCAAAATAATTAATAACGACAAGCGCTCGTCGGTGGTATAGTTAGGACTAGCATTTAACGTCAGGCGAGTAGTCGGAAAATTAGTCAGTGAAGACTTGAGGGCCAATGATAAACGCTGACTATATGGTGACGATATGCATTAGCCATGCTAGACTATTGCCATTTCTTCGCACTTGTACTCTCCCTTTTGTCATATATTAGGATGTATTTCTCATGACCGCTATCCAGTTTATCTTGATCGCCATTGCCGCATTTATCGTGCTTGCAGGGCTATTTATGGTCATTCGCAGCTTTAAACGGCGCAAAACTGCTGAGGCTGCTGCGGTCAATTATGATAAAAACGGTATACCCATTATTCCGCGTCATGAGCGCAATATCGTCGAGCAGCCAGACTTGGACGATACGGTCGCAGGCGAAACCAGCATCGCCCCTGATCGTAGTTATCTCAATGCCGTGGTTGAAGATGCGCCATTGACCCAATCTCATAGCAATGGCGATGCCCAACTAACCGCTGATCGCCATGATAGTAATGAGGATAATGGCGTGGTAGATGACGCCGACTATGCGCGCTGGCAAGAAGAGCAGCAGCGAGAAGACAACAGCGAGTTCACCGAAGCGGCTGAGCAGATGCATATCGAGCAAGAGCCGGACGCGTTTTCAAGTCTTATGTCAGCGACTGACAGCTTGATGCCAGTTATTGATACCGCTGATGAGCCAAGCTTTGATAATAATAGCCCGATACTCGATCAGCATCTCTCAGAGCCAGTTGATGAAGCGCAAAATGGTCCGTTAATTAATGCCAAAGACAATATTAATATCACCATCTTGCCGCATCAGTATCGCGACCGCCCAGCAGCCGTAATTCGTGGGCGTGATTTGCTGGCGTTAGTAGATAAATATGGTTTGCGTTATGGCGCGATGAATATGTTCCATCGCTATGAGCAAAAAGACGGCACTGGCATGCTATGGTTTAGCATGATGGGCATTACGGATAGTGGTATCGCGCCTTTTGACCCGCATAGCGTGGCGACCAATACTTACAATGGCGTGGTGCTATTTTTATCGCTGCCGCATCCGCAAGCGCTACGCAGCTTTGATAGTATGATGAGTATTGCCTATATGATGGCAAGCGATTTGGACGCTGTGATGCTCGATGAAGAAAACGACCCCATTACCCCAGAATACAAACAGCAATTGCGTAACCAAGTTCGCGATTATGAAGGGTAAAATCTGAATAGATAAACGGTTAAAATTATTTCTAAAGTATTGTAAAAGGCAAATAGCGCTTGACGTTATTTGCCTTTTTTAATTTTTAACTTTTGATTTAAGAGCCTTTCATTCGCCTGATTCTCTATAAATTTAGTTGTCTATAAACCTAGTTCTCTACAGAAGCGGCTCTCTACAGGATGAGTTTTCAACAAAATCATATCCGACTAACCTGCAAACTTGTTATCATATCGGCATCTTGAATTGCAAAAAAAAAGACGCCAACTATGACTGATCCTATTGTACCGACTGCTTCTAAAAATACTGCTGATACCAAATCTGCAGACAATGCTGCTGCCATCGCTGCTCAAATGCGCACGCTTATTGATACTTTAAAAACGCATAATTATGCTTATTATGTGCTTGATAATCCGATTTTAGAAGACAGCGAATACGATCAGCTGCGGCGCTCTTTATTGGAGCTTGAAGAGGCGTACCCTGATTTAATACAGCCGGACAGTCCAATCAATCAAGTTGGCGACACGCCGCTGTCCGCCTTTACCCAAGTCAGACACGACGTACCCATGCTATCGCTTGGCAATGTTTTTGATTATGACGAGCTGCATGGCTTTATGCGCCGCGTCAATGATCGCCTCAATGACGCGCAGAAAAACCCTGAATATGAGATGGAGCTAAAGCTTGATGGCTTGGCGGTGTCACTCAAATACGAGTATGGAAAGTTTGTGCAAGCGGTGACGCGCGGTGATGGGCAAACGGGCGAGGATATTACCCAAAATGCCAAAACCATTCGCAATCTGCCGCTTTGGCTTACTGCTGCAAGCGAGATTCCCTTGTTAGAAGTACGCGGCGAAGTACTGATGCCAAAAGCAGGTTTTGAGCGCTTGAACCGACTCGCAGAAGAAAAGGGCGATAAAACCTTTGCCAATCCACGTAATGCCGCCGCTGGTAGTTTACGTCAGCTAGATCCCGCTATCGCTGCCAGTCGTCCGCTGGCTTTTTATTGTTATTCTGTCAATCAAGGTCTACCTGAGAGCATCGATACTCAATCAGCCGCCTTGGCTTGGCTTGGTGACATAGGTTTTAGCGTCAGCGCGGTGAGAGTGGTAAAAAACCCACGCGAAGTACAAGCCTATTATGAGTCGATGATTGAAACCCGTAGTCAGCTGCCGTTTGAGATTGATGGCATGGTTATCAAGGTAAACAACCTATCATTGCAGCAACAGCTTGGATTTTTATCACGCGAGCCGCGCTGGGCAACCGCGTATAAATTCCCTGCCGAAACGGTGATGACGCGTCTAAATGATATCGAATGGCAAGTCGGACGCACCGGACAAATCACCCCTGTTGGTAAGCTTGAACCTGTTAAAGTCGGCGGCGTCACCGTCAGCAATGTTACCTTGCATAACTTTGGTGAAATTCAGCGCTTGGATGTGCGCGCAGGCGATATGGTCAGCGTGCACCGTGCAGGCGATGTCATCCCCAAAGTCACCCGCGTTTGGGTTGATCAACGTCCAGCAGATTCAGAACCGGTTAAATTGCCAGCGACTTGCCCTGTCTGCGACTCACCTGTGGTATTGCCTGAAGGCGAAGCGTTGGCACGCTGTACTGGCGGCCTGTTTTGTCCCGCGCAGCAGCAAGAAGCCCTCATTCATTTTGTCTCACGCCGGGCGATGGATATCGATGGCTTAGGCGCAAGTTGGTTGATTAGCTTTTTTGAGCACGGTTTGGTCAAGACCGTCGCCGATATCTATCAGTTGCACAAGCATTCGGACGAGCTGATTAACTTTGAAAAACTAGGGGAAAAATCGGTAAAAAATATCCTCAGCGCTATTAAAACCAGTAAGCAGACCACGCTGGCACGCTTTATCTATGCGCTCGGTATCCGCGGCGTCGGTGAGACAACAGCGCAGAATTTGGCGCAGCAATTTGGCGACCTTGATCGCCTGATGGCAGCAGATATCGACAAGCTCCTACAAACGCCTGACGTTGGCGCAATCACCGCTGAGCTGACTTATAAGTTCTTCCGTGCACCGCACAATATCGAAGTCATCACCGCATTACGCGAAGCAGGCGTGCATTGGGATAAGGTTGAGCAAGTGCTGTCAGAGGGATTGCCGCTCGATGGGCAAACATGGGTCATCACAGGTGCGCTCGATAGTATGGCGCGCGATGAAGCCAAAGCTAAGCTACAAGCGCTCGGTGCAAAAGTGTCAGGTAGTATCTCGACAAAAACCACCGCGCTATTGGCAGGGGATAAAGCTGGCTCGAAGCTCACCAAAGCGGAAAAATTGGGCATTAAGATAGTGGGTGAGGAAGAGTTTTTGGCGATGGTAAATTAATATAAATAACTTTGGAGATAGATATGTCTAATTTAGCAATTGTCATAGGTGTTAGTGAGTATGATGATCAAGAGACTTTACTCGCATGCAAAAACGACGCTCAAATAATATATAGCATTTTGTCGGAGTCAAAAAAGTTTGATAATATTTTAAAGATCGACGGCTATGTAAAAGGTAGGGATATTAAATCAAAGATTTCAGAGTTTGTTAGAAATCACGAAAATCAAAAAATAGAAGAGATTTTTTTCTATTTTAGTGGACATGGCACACGCATTAATGACGACTTCTGGTATGTATTATCAGATTTTGATAATAATAATATTCATACAACAGCGTTATCAAACGATGAGTTAGATGAGATTTTGAAGTCACTTAATCCTACATTAACAGTAAAAGTAGTAGATGCCTGCTTTGCTGGTACTGAATATATAAAGAGTTCATATAATATCTCTAATATATTTGATAAGTCACTTCAGGAAAAAAACTTCGAGAAAGTATATTTTTTATTTTCATCTACAAGGAATGAGACTTCTATAGCTTTTAGAGATATCAGCTTATTTACTAAAAGCTTTGTAACAGCCGTATTTAGTTTTGAAAAATCTAGTATTCGATATCAAGATTTAGTGAATTTTATAACAGATGATCTTAGCAGTCCAAAAGTAAATCAGAACCCTTATTTTGTAACTCAGGCTAATCAAACGGAAATCTTTATTGATGTTAATAATATTGACATCCCTAGTATAAAGAATGAGTTCCCATATTTCGTAGATAGTACTGAATTTGTTTCTGTAACAGATAGTGTAGAGTCAAGTTTGCTTGAGAGAGTCAGAGAAGCAAATAAAAACTATTGCTCTAAAGATGAAGCGACATTGATTCTTAATAACTTAGATATTATCACTGATAACTTTGAGTTTAGCAAAGAGCTTAATGAGCTTTTTGACATAAATGTCATACATTCTAATGATTTAAATAAAGTCCCTGATAAACAAAAAATAGCAAAGTGGCTCAAGGATGAAAATGATGATTATTTCATCCGTTTAAATTTTTCTAGAAAAGAAAAAGAGAGGTTTGTAGATGCTATTGGAGCTATAACAGGTACTGGTGCAAAAGAAAAGTACTATGCGGATGTACTTAGCAGTTATGATTCAACTTATCTGGACTGTAATAACGTAACAGTGGTTACTTTGGTACCAAAATTGGAGTTCTTACCAAGATATGACATGTTTATCACTTATGTTGTGTCAAAAAATAAGATAACAATTTTTAGTAAGTTTGAAAAGTACAAAGATTTGAGCTGGGATCATAATACATTGGAATCCAAAAATTCTTGGTGGGTAAATACTAAGTCTTTCAAGCCTGATGAAGCTTTATATACTTTCTTCAAAAGCTTATTATCAACATTAGATCGTGAAATAGTAATTGATATTGAGGGGCTCGTAGAGTAATTAAACTCAAGTTATAGGTAATCATAAAGTCACGACTACTTAATAGTTCTAAGCTATTAGGTATTGTTTATTTTACCGAATTGACAGCGGACATAAGCATTAAGAAGCAAAAGTGCTTTGTGGTACAAACGTAAAAATCGAACTCTCAAATAACCCTTATCGTCAGACTTGATTTTTTCAATAGCGTGTGTGTTATCAAACAAAACACACGCTACTAATTGCTACTCCTGCACTTCCCCATGCCCCTTAACCTCACCTTTCTTACTATCCGGCTGAATCACGATAGGTAATACCAGTCCCTTAGCGAAGTCATCTGACAGCACATAATCATAGCGACTGGCAGCGACATCAGGCGTGGTATGAATAACAAGTTTCATATCTTTATCATCGGTTAGCTCGTGCGAAGTATAGGTTTCGCTAAGCTGATCGAGTACTTTTGAGAGCGCTTCATTACTCGCCATGCTCACGGTCAGATTGTGCTGCGCCGTGGCATTATCGACTTTGAAATACTCCGCATAATCACGGACATTTTGGCTATCAAGCGCAAACGGATACTCATAAGTGGCAGGGTCAACAGCTTTTTCGCCGCTTGCGACCAGTGACCAGTCGATAGTATGCACGTCTGCTGCGTCAGCTGTTTGCGCAGCAGAAGATGTAGCAGTGCCATTAGAATCGTTGGCGCTATTATCGCAGCTCGTTAGTGCCGCCAAGCCTATGCTAGCCATTATCATCATACTTATGAGGCGCTTAACCATCGAAGTATCCTTTTGTTATTGATTATCATGCAATTGTTATCAGCGCTATTTTGCCAGTTTTCGCGTTGCTTCTCTAGCATAATAAAATAAAGCATTAGCGAGTACGCTTTTAAATTTGCGACCATAAAAAAACAGCCATCATTCGATGACTGTTTATATAGTGCTAGGTTTAATAGTTATGGGTTTAACAATGATGGGTTTATCATTATCAATGAGCAATTAAACCAAAATCATTATCTGCCTATCTGGCAGTTTACTTGATATTCTTTACCGTTTGCCCATTTCATAGCCAAGATACCTTTGTCTTCTTTCATATGCCAAGCATAGACCACTTCTGGGTTTGACTCATTTACATAGCTTGCCGTATCACCTTGGACGCCGCCATTTAAAATGATAGGTTGGTCGGCCCAGTTTACTTTAGGTAAAGTCGCATTTAGCATAACTTGTTTTTTATTGATAGACTGTTTTGCCAAGATTTTGCTGTCATCGGTACAGGTGTAAGGGGCGGGCGCCATACGGTCATAGGCGACATCGGTCACGCTTTCTGACGCAGGGGTCTTGTTTGGCGTAGTAGGTGCGGTGGTCGCACAGGCACTAAGTAGCGCTAGAGCAGGTAGGGCAACAGCAACTTTGGTTAGGGTATTCATGGCATTCTCCAAAAATGTAAAAACTAGCAGGTATTTTTTGACTATGCTTTTTCTAATCGTGCGCTTTTTAACGGCGCCTTATGCATATAGCGCCTATGTTAACGAAAAGCCTTTCTAGATAATGTTAGAAACTGTTTGTTACATGTTCCTTAAGTTACTTAAACACTGATTAATGTAACGTTGTCCTTAATAGATTTTTTAATATAACTATAGTGGATGAAAAATATTATCGATGCATCACGCACTGCTGATATCAATTTTTCTTGCTTGCGGTGCCTGCGCAGACAGAAGCTACAAAAAATTGATATCAGCAATACCGTCGCGTTTTTAGGATATTTTGACTATAAGCTCAAACAGTTATTTAAAAAAGCCAATGTATTTAATGGCCAATACATAAAAAAGCGCCTATCGACTGCTGAGCCGATAGGCGCTTTAATTTGGTGATGGTTAAGACAAAAAAACGTTAACAGCTGCTTAACTATTTAGTATTGAACTATTTAGTCTTGCGCGGTGGCAGACCTGTATGCTGAGTTTGGAAGTTACCTTTACTGACTCGCTTGCCATTTTTACCCGACGTATTTTTGCCCGAGGTATTCTTTGCCGCGCTGGCACTATTTTTGCTACGTTTGACCGAGTCATTACCGAGGCGGCTATTCTTTTTACGCGCCGATTGATAGCTGTCTTGCGCGGCATCACGACCTTCTAAACTGGCGTTAAAGGGCGGAATTAAGCAGCCGCGACCTTTACCGATCAAATCCCCACGTCCCATATCTTGCAGCGCTTTACGCAGCATGACCCAGTTTTTTGGGTCGTGATAGCGCAAGAAAGCTTTATGCAGTTTACGCTGCTTGCCAGACTTGACAATATCCATATCGCCCTCACTGCGGCTCACTTTATGCAGCGGGTCTTTATGCGTATGGTACATGGTGGTTGCGGTCGCCATCGGACTCGGATAAAACGCCTGCACTTGGTCAGCGCGGTAGCCATGACTTTTTAGCCACAGCGCAAGATTCATCATATCCTCGTCTCTAGTGCCGGGGTGAGCGGCGATAAAGTACGGAATCAGATACTGCTCTTTGCCGGCCTCTTGGCTGTATTGCTCAAACATGGCTTTGAATTTATCGTAATTGCCCATGCCAGGTTTCATCATTTTTGACAGCACCGCTTCTTCAGAGTGCTCAGGAGCAATCTTTAGATAACCGCCAACATGATGGCTGACCAATTCTTTGACGTATTCAGGGTCTTTAATCGCCAAATCGTAACGTAAACCTGAAGCAATCAAGATTTTTTTCACGCCTTTGATATCACGCGCTTTACGATAGAGCTGGGTCAAATTACTGTGATCGGTAATCAAGTTATCGCAGACGTCAGGATAGACACAAGACGGCTTACGGCAGTTCTTCTCTATCGTCTCGTCTTTACAGTTGAGGCGATACATATTGGCGGTCGGCCCACCAAGGTCAGAGATAACGCCAGTAAAGTTTGGCGCCGTATCACGAATCGCTTCGACCTCACGCAAGATAGACTCTTCTGAACGATTTTGGATAATACGGCCTTCATGCTCGGTGATTGAGCAAAACGTACAACCGCCAAAACAGCCACGCATAATATTGACCGAAAATTTAATCATGTCATAAGCAGGGATGCGCGCATCACCATAGCTTGGATGCGGCAAACGCGCGTACGGCAAATCAAAGACGTAATCCATCTCTTCGGTTGAGAGTGGAATCGGTGGCGGATTGAGCCAAACGTCAATCGAGGTATGCGAGTTACCAGCGCCGCTACTATGACGCTGCACCAAGGCACGCGCGTTACCCGGATTGGTTTCAAGGTGCAAGATACGGTTGGCATGCGCGTACAACACTGGGTCAGCTTTGACGTGCTCATAATCAGGCAGGCGAATGACCGTTTGCTCACGCGGCGGCATTTTAAGTTTATGTTTACGTGCGGTTTGTGGTTTATCAAAGCCGCGCAATTGTACTACTTGCGTGTCTTCATCGACTTGGTCAGCATTTAAGACTTTATTGGTCACGGGTTCGGCGACAAAACCTTGATACTGCTTCGCATATTGGGCTGACATGCCTGTCATTGCTGTCGTAGCTTGTCCAACGGGTGAGGGGCTAGTCTTATCTTGCTCGATCGAACACTGATCAACGTCTTCCGTCATCACATACGGGTTGATAATCGGATCGACGCGACCAACGGTATCGACATCATTACTGGCAACCTCGGTCATGCCCGCTTGCCAATGGCGACGGGTCGGGGTCAATAAATAAGCCGTACCGCGCAAACTGCTCATTTGCTCAAAGGTGTAACCTTTTGATAAACCATGCACCACATCGACGATGGCACGCTCAGCATTGCCATATAACAAGACATCAGCGCGCGCATCCATCAAGATACTGCGGCGGACTTTGTCTGACCAATAATCATAATGAGCGATTCGGCGTAAACTGCCTTCGATTCCGCCTAAGATAATAGGAACATCAGGATAGGCTTCGCGGCAGCGCTGGCTATAAACGATAGCGGCGCGGTCAGGACGTTTGTCAGCCACGTTACCGGGCGAATAGGCATCATCGCTACGGATTTTACGGTCAGCGGTATAGCGGTTAATCATGCTATCCATGTTGCCAGCGGTCACGCCATACGCGTAAACCGGTTTACCAAGCTCCATAAAGGCATCTTTGCTTTTCCAATCTGGCTGGGCAATGATACCGACGCGAAAGCCTTGCGCTTCTAATAAACGACCGATAATCGCCATGCCAAAGCTTGGGTGGTCGACATAAGCATCGCCTGAGATGATGATGACATCACAGGCATCCCAGCCAAGCTCATCCATTTCTTTACGGCTCATCGGCAAATAAGGCGCAGGCTCGTAGCAGCTCGCCCAATGTTTGTCGTAGTCATAAAGAGGTTTGGTGCCTTGTTTAAAGGCGGTGCGGGCGATGGTATCGGCAGACATGAGCGGACCTGTTCATTAGAAAAATGGCACTAAAAAAGCCGTTATCGTTATTCATTAACAACGGCTCATTTAAAAGCGCTCATTTTAACATGAATTGCTTTCATTATGTAAAAAAGAGATTTTATAATAGCGAGGTAAGTTATTGATAGTTTGAGATAATCTCTTGCTAAGAAGGATTATTAAACGTTAACAACCCTTCTTTATTTATGAATTTGCTAAGTGAAAAAATTTATTGATCTAAAAGCTGGAAGGGAAAGGTAACGACATCAAAAGCAAGGGCAAAGGGCAATAACACCAGCTTTTGCGCGGTATTAGCCCCACTGCGAGAGACTTGTTGTTGCTGACTTTGGGTATAAAAACTGACCGTATAAGGTTTGCTTAAAGCGCGGTAATTAGATTGAATTAAGCTTAAATTACTCACTTGCGGATAGATAGCGCCTTTAACAGGCACACTAAAGCAAAAGCGCTGAGCATTGATGCGTTGGTCGCTGACTGAAGTACAGTCGCGGCCATTATTTTGCAAAAAGAATTGATAGTCTGAGCGCTGGAATTCATCTTTTAACTTGGCATACGACAGCTTCATTTCACCCTGAAAATAGCCATCATTGCTGGGCACATAAAAACTCATGTCATTATCGACATGGATATTTTTTGGCGTCAGATTGCTTAATAAGCCAATCATTTCCGTCCCGCCTTGGGTCAGCACATAGCTATTTTTTTCACCGACGATGACCATGGTGGCGTTGGGCGTTTTTGGTAATGCCTTTGCAGGACGACCAAAAGCGACAATTTGGTCTTCAGACAAGATTTGCTTGCTAGTTTTGCTGCTGACGTGATTGTCACTTTCTAATAAAGAGCTGGTGGCGCAGCCTGAGCTGGCAAGCAATGCCGCAAGTGATGCGCCTGTTAATAAGGTTTTTGGATTGAATAACTTCGATAGGGTCTGAGCATTCTTATTGGTATCGTTAGGCGGTATCTTTTTACTCATCATTAGGCTTCCTTGTCTGCTATACGGTTGATAATTTATCTAGCATTTAATGCCAAACATTCGTTGCTATCGTACCTTTTTTAGCGATGGCTTATCCACTCTTATTGATGATAAAAATTGCATGGGCTTTGTAGCTGTTATTAATCGAGTAAAATCTTTGTCCCACTCTTCGTGAAATTCATCACAAACTGACTTTTAAAGCTGCGCACATTGTTCTCGTAAGTCAGCAAATTACGGGTAAATTCATGATAATCGTTCATGTTTTTGGCATTGACCATCAACATAAAATCCGCATCTCCTGACACTTCATAGCAGCTCATTACTCGCGGTTGGGCATGCATCAAGCGCTCAAATCGATGTTGCATCGAGGTATTGGAGCGTGACATCTCTATCATGACCACCGCCGTCAGTCCGTAACCGACCTTATTTGGATCAACGATAGCGACTTGTTTGGTAATCACACCGCTATCTATTAATGCTTGAATACGGCGCTGGGCGGTAGCGATAGAAACGTGTACACGTTCTGCCACCGTTTTTAACGGCAAAGTCGCATCATTCTGTAGCAAATTTAAAATCGCTTTATCGGTATCGTCTAAAATATGGCTCACAGTCTCTTTTCCCTAGAAAATCACAAATATTAAGATTTTTATTATAAATATTATCGATAATAATGTAAATTTAATAAAATAGTCAGTTATTGACAATATATTAGATAAATTTATTCATATAATTTATTATATAGAAATAATATCTCATAGCACCTTAGTAAAATAGACGTTATTAATCAAAGCTTAGCAATCAAAGCTTGTAAATAATTGAGTAAGCAAAATAAAAACAATCGCTAAGCCTTCTAACGTCTATCTATATTTACGGTGCTTATCATGTCGAACCTAACGCCCTCTAATGTCTCTACTAATATGCTCACAGCTACCGTTTCACGCTTGCCGTTGCCTGCTGTTTGGACAGCAGGTAGTGCGCAGCAGCGTACATTGATAATGGGCGTGGCGCTGGCGATATTATCAAACCTGTTGTTTGGTGTGCTTTATGCCTATAGCAGTTTTTTGGCGCCATTGTCAGGTACGCAAGTTTTTATCTGGCGCATGCTAGCGATGTGGGCAGCGCTAATAGGGTATTTGCTGATTAGTGGGCGTTTTGGTTTGCATCTTGATAAATTAAAGGCGCTGCGCACGGTAAAGCATTGGGCTTGGTTATTATTGCCAACGCCGATATTTCTTAGCCAGTTTTGGCTGTTTATGTGGGCACCAGTTAATGGGCAGGGCGTGCAAACCGCAATGGGTTATTTTCTCTTTCCACTGATGATGGTGGTGTTTGGTTGCGTCCTATTTGGCGAAAAGTTAAGCCGTCTGCAATGGTTGGCCGTTGGCTTTGCCGCAGTCGGCGTCGGTAGTGAGATTGTACGTACCCAAAGCGTGTCATGGGCGACATTATGGGTGTGCGGCACGTATCCTGTTTATTATATCTTACGCCGCCTACAAGGTATTGGCGCGGTTACAGGTTTATTAGTTGATTTAACCATTTTTGCCCCGTTTGCCGTCGCCTATTTATTATTTGTTGCGCCGAGCAGTTTAGGATTGGTTGGCAGCTCTAGCTTTTTTATCATGATGTTGGCAGGACTTGGTATGCTTAGCGTGCTCGCGATGAAGACCAATGTTGATGCCAGTCAAATGCTCCCTGTCAACGTCTACGGTATGATGAGCTATATAGAGCCGGCGTTATTATTTATCTTAGCAATCACTGTCTTGGGCAATCCTTTTGAATCTGCAATGATTTATAGCTATGGTTTAATTTGGCTCGGAATCGCTTGCTTAATCGCGCACGGTATCCGTCAATTATGCCGTGCGCATAAAGAGTCAAAAGTGAGCAAAATAGCCCAAACGGTCTAAAATTTGCTGCGTTAAATCAACAAGTTTATCTTAGTAATGTCATAAAAAAGGACGACTCAACAATATGATGAATCGTCCTTTTTGCGTTAGATTAAAATTCATCTTACGAAAATTTTAATCCAAATGCTGCTTAAAGCCGCGCTGCTTATCACGTTCCCAGTCGCGGTCTTTGAGCGTTTTACGTTTGTCGTGCTGCTTTTTACCGACGGCAAGCGCAATTTGGCATTTCACTAAGGAATTTTTCCAATAGCAAGATAACGGTACGCACGCATAGCCTTTTTGATTGACCGCACCCATGAGTTTTTCAATTTCGCGGCGATTGAGCAGCAGCTTACGGGTACGGATGCTATCAGGGCTGACATGCGTTGAGCTTGAAAGCAGCGGCTGGATATGCGCGCCAAATAAAAATGCCTCATTATTACGAAAGATAATATATGCTTCGGTAATGGTCATTTTGCCGGCACGAATGGCCTTCACTTCCCAGCCTTGTAACGATAGACCTGCCTCAAAGGTTTCTTCAATAAAATACTCGTGACGAGCCTTTTTATTAGCACAGATTTGATTGTCAGGTTTTTTTGATTTTTTTGACATAATTTCTCCATAAGGACTTTTATATATGGTTTGTATAAATTGTCCCGGTCTAACTGTTCCTCATTCTAACTCTTTAATGTAGATATTTTTTTTACCTATTAAGAGCGATGAGTCGAACCGACTATTGTAGCAAAGCGCACGGCTAAAAGGTAAATCGGCTGTTAGGACAAATGTAGCAGATAAGTAGGAAGTTTGAGCAAAATTTGCTAGCATATGGGTCATTATCATTAACCATATTAGCCCTGTTATGAGCCTTCCTGCTACTTCATCAAAATTGCATACCAAAATTTTATACCCTGGTACCTTTGACCCGATTACCAACGGTCATGTCGACTTGGTTAAACGCGCGGCTAAATTGTTCGATGAGGTCGTCATCGCCGTGGCCTCTGGTCATCATAAAAAACCTTTATTTGACTTTGAAGAGCGCGTGCATTTGGTTGAGACGGTATTTACGGATTTACCGCAAGTGTCGGTGATTGGCTTTGAAGGCTTGCTGGTCGATTTTATGCGCGAAAAAAATGCCACCGCCGTATTACGAGGTCTGCGAGCGATGTCAGACTTTGAATATGAGTTTCAGCTGGCCAATATGAATCGCGAGCTTGATGAGAATTTTGAAGCGGTATTTTTAACGCCGTCGCAAAATTACTCGTTTATCTCATCGACGATGATTCGTGAAATTGCCAAACTTGGCGGCGATGTGACGAAATTTGTGCCATCTTGCGTCTCAGAAGCTTTTATAAAAAAACTCAGCAGCTAAATTTAGCTAAACGCTTAACAAGTTAAGCTTTAATGATGGGCTGGTGGTTTAATATTAAGTGTAATCGTAAACCACTGACGTACTCATTTATTATCAACTGCTAGCGAATAAGGAGCAGTTTATGGCGTTATTAATTACCGATGAATGTATCAATTGTGATGTCTGCGAGCCTGCTTGCCCAAATGAAGCCATCTCAGAGGGCGATGATATTTATGTCATCGACCCTGATTTATGTACAGAGTGTGTCGGTCATTTTGATGAGCCGCAATGCGTGGTCATCTGTCCTGTCGACTGTATCCCGCATGACCCAAACCACGTCGAAACCCAAAGCGATTTATTGGCAAAATACAAACGCATTACTGGCAAATAAAAAATGAAGAGATCTGACCGCTCAACGAGTAGCCTCTCAACCAACGATTTCGACCAACAGCACCTTTGGCATCCTTATGCCAGCTTGCCGCCCACCTATCCTAATATCGTCATCGACCATGCCGAAGGTATTTATATCGTTACTAACGATGGCATGCGCCTGATTGACGGCATGTCGTCATGGTGGGCAAGCGTTCATGGCTATAATCACCCCAAGTTAAATGCGGCGATGATTGCACAATTGGGCAAAATGGCGCATGTGATGTTTGGCGGCTTAACCCATCAGCCAGCGATAGATTTAGGCAAAAAATTATTATCCATTGTCCCGGATGGTCTTGATGCGATATTTTATGCCGATAGCGGCAGCATTGCCGTCGAAGTAGCGCTAAAAATGGCGCTGCAATACCAAAGTGCAGCCGGATGTCCCAATAAAAACCAATTTGCCTCGACCCATTCTGGCTATTATGGCGATACCTGGCATGCAATGAGTGTCTGTGACCCAGTCAGCGGCATGCATAGCCTGTATGGTAAACAATTGCCTTTGCAGCATTTTGTCCCTGCACCGCCATTAGGATTTGAGCGTGAGCTGGCTCAAAATGAGCGTGATGAATTAACCACGTTTTTTGCTAAACATAGCGCTCAGCTTGCCGGATTTATTATTGAGCCAATTATTCAAGGCGCAGGTGGTATGCGCTTTTATAGCCCTGAGTATTTACAACTACTGCGTCAGCTATGTGATGAGCATGACGTGCTGCTGATTGCGGATGAAATCGCCACTGGGTTTGGGCGTAGCGGCAAGCTATTTGCTTGCGAACATGCCAATATTAGTCCTGATATTATGACCATTGGCAAGGCGCTAACAGGCGGCTATATGACCTTTGCAGCGACCCTCTGTACCCGTGAGGTTGCCGAAACCATTAGCCAAAGCGACTATCCAGCCCTGATGCATGGTCCGACCTTTATGGGCAATCCGCTGGCCTGCGCAGTCGCTTGTGCATCGATTGATTTAATCTTGTCTTATGATATCGAATCGCGTACGGCAAATATGCAAACTATCATGGATGAGCAGCTAGCCACAGCGGCAAATTTAAATGGCGTTGCGGATGTTCGTTGTTTAGGCGCGGTCGCTGTGATTGAGCTAGATGAGGCGGTTGATATGCCAGTTTTTCAATCTTTGCTGATTGACAATGGCATTTGGGTCAGACCCTTTGGCAAATTGGTCTATATTATGCCGCCTTATGTCATTAGCGATGACGAACTGGTGACGTTGTGCCAAGCGCTAATAACCGTCGTCACTATTTATTTGGGTCAAATGTCTACGACCAACAGAGTTTCGCTATGAGTGTGCTATTTATATCCGGCATTGATACCGATATTGGCAAGACTTATGCCACAGGTATGATGGCGAAAGCGCTGATGCAGCAAGGCATTAGCGTCATCACTCAAAAGCTGGTACAAACAGGCGTTAGTATCGATTCAGCTAGTGGTAAAATGAATATTGCAGATGATATTGTCACTCATCGTCAATTAATGGGAATTCCATTGCAGCCTTGTGATTTAGACTTTACCACTTGTCTGTATCGTTATGAAAAACCCGCGTCGCCGCATTTATCTGTCAAGCTTGCCAATGCTGTTTTAGATTTTAAAATCATCACTAAATCTACGCAGCAATTGCAACAAAGCTACGACGCGGTACTATTAGAAGGCGCAGGCGGGTTACTGGTACCAATCACTGAACAACTATTAACCTTAGATTATATTGCTGAGCAAGGCTATCCAGTTGTGTTGGTAACCTCAGGGCGGCTTGGTAGTATCAATCATACCTTGCTGAGTTTAGAGGCGATTAAAGCGCGCGGTTTAACGCTGCATAGCGTCATTTATAACCATATTCATGATAGTGCCGCTCAGACGGATGATGAGATTACCAATAGTACGATTGATTATTTAAAAAACTACTTAGCGCGCCATTATCCAAACAGCTATTGGTTACAAATGGCGCAACAAACAAATAGCACTATAGGTAATGATAGTTTAGCTTTACCGCTAGATTTTATTTAAACGCTTTTATTTAAATGGTTTTATAACAACAAATAAATAAGCGCAAAACACTTTCCACACCTGATACTAATTTTGCTATACTAGCGCGCTTGGTAGACTAGGCGATCGCCGCTGCAAACTGGCAACAGATGCGCAGGGGAGGAAAGTCCGGGCTACATAGGGCAGCGTGCCAGCTAACGGCTGGGCAGGGTAACTTGACGACAAGTGCAGCAGAGAGCAGACCGCCTTTGGTGTCGCAAGACATTATCGGTAAGGGTGAAAGGGTGCGGTAAGAGCGCACCGCGTGAATGGTAACATCTCACGGCAGGGTAAACTCCACGCGTAGCAAGACCAAATAGGCATCGATATGGCGCGGCCCGCGTTCGATGCGGGTAGGTTGCTTGAGCGTATCAGCGATGATACGCCTAGAGGAATGATCGTCCACGACAGAACCCGGCTTATCGGTCTACCAACTTTTTTGTTTTGCGGTTCGTTTTTATTGTTAGTATTATACATATTTGCGTTAATTTGGATGAAATGCGTCTTTTTCGCAAAAAATGCTAATTAGGGGTTGACGCAAGTCCTCTCTATCGGTATTATACCGAGCCTTAAATGGCGATGTAGCTCAGCTGGTTAGAGCGCACGACTCATAATCGTGAGGTCAAGAGTTCAAGTCTCTTCATCGCCACCATATTTAGTAAGACCAGCAGTAATAAAATGCCAATCATCTTATGATTGGTTTTTTTTTGCCTGATTTTTGCTTGCTGACAAAATCAACTTACTTTATAGCGGAAAACTGCTAGAATACCTTCGTATGCCTGCGCGTCATAAAAGTTAGTCATTTGCGCTGTGGGCATTTCAATTGCGGCAATACAGTAGGTACTTAATCTGTCTCTTTTGGCGTATTGGCCAGTATGAGCTATAAGTATGTATTCGACGGTTGCCATCTGACACTATGTATATCCGTTATTCAATCCTCCATTATTTAGTAGGCGCTTTGTGACTGCATTAGCCAATATTCGTAACTTTTCTATTATTGCCCACATTGATCACGGCAAGTCGACCCTTGCTGACCGTTTTATTCAAATGTGTGGTGCCTTGCAAGATCGTGAGATGCAGGCGCAAGTTCTTGATTCTATGGACATTGAGCGTGAGCGCGGCATCACTATTAAAGCTCAGTCTGTGACCTTGTTTTATGATCATCCTAACGGTGAGCGTTATCAGCTAAACTTCATTGATACCCCCGGTCACGTCGATTTCTCTTATGAGGTCTCACGCTCATTAGCGGCTTGCGAAGGCGCGCTATTGGTCGTTGATGCCGCACAAGGCGTTGAAGCACAGTCGGTTGCCAACTGTTATACCGCTGTTGATCAGGGCTTAGAGGTGATGGCGGTTTTAAATAAAATTGACTTGCCGCAAGTTGAGCCTGAGCGCGTGATTCAAGAGATTGAAGACATTATCGGTATTGATGCCGTTGATGCGCCGCGCGTCTCGGCAAAATCCGGTCTTGGTGTCGATAAACTGCTAGAAGCCTTGGTTGAATTTATTCCTGCGCCAACGGGCGACCGTGATGCACCGCTACAGGCATTGATTATTGACTCATGGTTTGATAACTATCTGGGCGTGGTGTCTTTAGTACGTGTGCGTGAAGGAACGATTAAAAAAGGCGATAAGCTGTATATTAAGTCGACCAAAGAGGCGCACTTAGTAGGCTCAATTGGTGTCTTTACCCCGAAACCTGTAGACACAGGTATTTTACAAGCGGGCGAAGTAGGCTTTGTTATCGCAGGAATCAAGGATATTGCTGGTGCACCTGTTGGTGATACGATTACCCATGCCAGTACGCCTGATGTTGAGCGCATTCCTGGATTTAAGCAAATCACGCCGCAAGTTTATTCTGGTATGTTCCCAGTAGATTCTAGTGATTTTGAAAAATTCCGTGAAGCGCTGCAAAAACTACAGATTAATGATGCGTCGCTATACTTTGAGCCTGATACCTCCGACGCGCTCGGCTTTGGCTTTCGCTGTGGCTTCTTAGGTATGCTGCACATGGAGATTATCCAAGAGCGTTTAGAGCGTGAATATGACTTGGATTTAATCACCACCGCGCCGTCGGTTATTTATGAGATTGAAAAGAAAAATGGCGACGTCATTTACGTAGATAATCCGTCAAGATTGCCTGAACCAAATAATATCGAAGAGTTCCGTGAGCCAATTGCCCGTTGTCAGATTTTAGTGCCGCAAGATTACTTGGGTAACGTCATGACGCTATGCATTGAGCGCCGCGGCGTCCAAGTCGATATGCGTTTTATGGGCCGCCAAGTGCAGCTGATTTTTGATATTCCGATGGGCGAGGTGGTCATGGACTTCTTTGACCGCCTAAAATCAGTGTCGCGCGGATTTGCGTCGCTCGATTATAATTTCGAGCGCTATCAAGCTGATAAATTGGTCAAAGTTGACGTCCTCATCAATGGCGATAAAGTCGATGCCTTAGCGATGATAGTACACCAAGATCAAGCACGTTTCCGTGGCAATCAGCTGGTTACTAAGATGAAAGAATTGATTCCACGTCAGATGTTTGATGTGGCGATTCAAGCGGCAATTGGCAGTCAAATTATCGGTCGTAGTACGGTTAAAGCCATGCGTAAAGACGTCCTAGCGAAGTGTTATGGCGGTGACGTCTCACGTAAGAAAAAACTACTGTCTAAGCAAAAAGCGGGTAAAAAACGTATGAAGCAAGTGGGTAACGTCGAGATTCCACAAGAAGCCTTCTTGGCCGTCTTGCAGGTCGATAATTAAACGTTCATTATCTTTTAAAAGATAAAAAGACAGCAATATTTGGCATAGACAGCTTTACTGCAACCGTGGTTTGATTTTCAGCTCGTTAATAGGCAAATTCGTATGGATTTTGATTTTAATTTAATTTTAGTGCCATTAACCCTCGGCTTAGGTATTATTTGGCTATTAGAGAAGCTGACGCTCAAACAGCGTAAAACCCGCGGTCGCGGCAAAGAAAGCTTACTGGTACGTTGGGCGTATGATTTTTTCCCAGTGTTGGCGGTGGTGTTAATAGTGCGCTCATTCTTGATTGAGCCGTTTAATATCCCTTCATCGTCGATGGTGCCGACTTTATACACGGGTGATTTTATCGCGGTCAATAAATACGCATATGGCGTACGTCTACCGCTGACTTATAATAAAGTACTTGATACAGGCGCGCCTGAGCACGGCGATGTAGCGGTTTTCCGCTACCCAGAAAATCCAAGTATTTACTATATTAAGCGCGTGATTGGCTTGCCGGGCGATACCGTCAGTTATAATCAAGGGACGCTTGCAATTAATGACACGCCAGTTCCTACTAAGGCGGTCAATTTTGACGCCGATGCTGAGCTGACCTCACAGCTATATCCAGCCGGCCAAGTGGCACCCGGACAGGTCTTGAGTGAAGACAATGCCATACGAATGGGGCAGCAAGAAGAAAGTGAGGCAAAGTACTTTGAAGAGATTCAAGGCGACAACAAACACTTGGTTCGCTATTTAGCGGATATGAATAGCTCGCAGTACGCGCCGTTTTTACAGCAAGAATCGCCGGAAGTGGTCAGCTCTGAAGGCACAGAGTGGCGTATCAAAGTGCCAGAAGGTCATTACTTTGTAATGGGTGACAACCGCGACCGTAGTGCTGATGGACGTTTTTGGGGTTTTGTGCCCGATGATAATTTAGCGGGTAAAGCGGTCTATATTTGGATGCATAAACCGCCCGGTCTTAACTTACCAACCTTTAAGCGCAATGGTAGTATTGATTGATATTATTGCTGCGTTAAAGAGTAACGCTCGCTAAAGAATAATGCTGTGCTAAAGAATAATGTACCGATAATAGTTTGTGCTAATATGATGGTTGTTTGATAAAAACCATCATATTAAAGGTGGTTAACAAGACAGTTTTCTAAATATGGCAGTTTACCTATAGCAACTTACCCCTTGAGAGGTCTTATGGTGCAGCAGTTATCTGGTTTGTCTTCGCAGCGCGGCGCTAGTGTAACGAGTGTCGTTTTTATCATTATCGTTTTGGGCGTGGCGGCTAAATTGCTCGTCGCTATTGCACCAGCGCAAATTGGCGATTACCAATTGACAAAAACCTTAAGTGCGCAGCTTAAAGAGTCCAATGCCAATAAAGAAACGGCCAAGCAGTTTGTAGAGCGCGTGAATAAGCAGCTGTCTATTAACGCCGATTATGATACCAAAGCAGAAGAAGTGTTTACTTTTACTGATAAGAAACCAGGTCAATTGGCTATTCATAAAAAGTATGAAACCACCAATAATTTTTTTGGTAATATCGATATTGTTAACCGCTTTGAAGGCGACATTGATGCTACTACTGCTAAATAACTTAACTATTAAAGCTTATATATCAAAACTTAAAGCGTTAAAATCAAAGTAATAAAGTACTTTGTTATTTTTAATTTTCTAACCAATTTCTAAAACACTGGTATTTCATTATATTTACCACTGAAAAAAAGGGATACACACAGACCACGCATGAAACCAACTTCGCAGTCTCCTCAGGCGGTTCCCAATCCTCATAAAAATAGCGTGTCTGATGACACGCTTATTATTAGCGCAGAATTTATTCAACGGTTAGCGATCTTGTCGCGCAAGTTGGGCTATGTGTTTAATGATTTAAGCTTGCCTAAACTGGCGCTTACCCATCGTTCCTTTGATAGTAAGAAAAACTATGAGCGCTTGGAGTTTTTGGGCGACGCTTTATTAGGGATGATCGTCGGTGAAGCATTGTATCACCGCTATCCGACGCAAAATGAAGGCCGTCTGACGCGCATGCGGGCAACATTGGTACGGCAGGAATCGCTTGTGATTATTGCGCAAAACTTAGAGCTGTCTAATCATTTGATATTGGGCGTTGGTGAGCGAAAAGGGGGCGGGCGCAATCGTGCTTCCATCTTGGCAGATGCGGTAGAGTCATTGATAGGCGCTATTTATTTAGACAGTCAAGATATGGATATTACCCGAGCGTGCGTGCTATCGTGGTATGGTGATCTCATAGACAATGTCAGTGACCAAAAAGCGCTAAAAGACGCTAAAAGCCGATTACAAGAATGGCTGCAATCTAAGCAGTTTGACTTGCCACATTATGAGCTGATGGAAACCCGTGGTAACGCTCCGCACCAAATCTTTGTGGTGCGCTGTCAGGTTAATATAAATAATTGCCCTGATATTACCGAGTCTGGTGAAAGCCGCCGTATCGCTGAGCAAAAAGCAGCAGAATTAATGATTAATCAGCTACATAAACTGCCAGGACAGCCAAAAAGACGTACCTAGTTTTTTAAAGCTCATTTTTTTAAAACCATTTTCTCTAATGCTAAATTCGATGGTTTTAATAAATGATTTCAATGAGTCGTTTTTTGAAATAACTCATACCTTTAACATGATCAGTTTTATGTCGCCTTTCTTTAAAAAACCAACAAGTGGCATAACTGATGACAACCTCCAAGGATTAATCCATGAGCAATCAGCATGACTTGCCATTAAATAATGAAGATAATGCCAAAAATATGACCGAAAACCCAGATATGAGTTCAAACCAAAATGCGACTGCAGCAAATGGCGTTGTACAAGATGATGTGCAGAAAAACAACGTCAGATTAAACGATACCAATCTAAAAGTTGATAACACCGAAGATACGACGTTAGATAATGATACGACGATAGAAGAATTCTTTTCATCAAATAACAATGCCCATGTCGCTGAAGATTTTAAAGCCGGTTATGTGGCGATTGTTGGTCGCCCAAATGTGGGTAAATCAACCTTGATGAACCATTTATTGGGTCAAAAGCTGTCTATCACATCGCGTAAACCGCAAACCACCCGTCACCGTATTCACGGCATTTTGTCCAATGACGAGATGCAAGCGGTGTTTGTTGATACCCCAGGTATTCATCGCAATGAGGTACGCGCTATCAATGAGCGTATGAATAAAGCAGCCGTCTCTGCATTGGTTGATGTTGATTTGGTCTTATTTGTCGTTGATTCAGATCAGTGGCGTGATGACGATTTGTTGACCCTACAAAAGCTTGGCGATACCAATCTGACCGTAGTATTGGTGATTAATAAAGCCGATACGCTAAAAGATAAAGGTAGCGTGTTACCACTGATCGAAACGTTTAATGAAAGTTTTGATTTCGCTGATATCGTCCCTGTTTCTGCTTTAAAAAATCAAAACCTAGACCGCTTGCAAGAAGTGATTGCCTCGCATTTGCCAATCGCCGACCCTATCTATGATAGCGAGCAGATTACCGATCGCTCAGAGCGCTTCTTAGCCAGTGAAATTATTCGCGAAAAAATCATGCGTAGTGCCGGTGATGAAGTACCTTACGATTTGACAGTACAGATTGATGGTTTTAAAGACGAAGCGGCGCATATTGACCCCAAAACTGGCCGTCCGCGTAAAGCGGTCACTTTTATCGATGCGACCATTTATGTTGAGCGTAGCGGACAAAAAGCGATTGTCATTGGTGATAAGGGTCAGCGTATCAAACAAGTAGGCATGGATGCACGTAAAGACATGGAACAGCTGTTTGATAAAAAAATCATGTTAACACTGTGGGTGAAAGTGAAACGCGGCTGGTCTGATGATGAGCGCGCTTTGACCAGTTTAGGATATTAAGCACGATTAAAAAAGCATGGTGGGTAGATGTTTACCGCCATGTATCTATATCACCACGGCTGAGGTAATAATCCATGCGTAATGAAGCGTTAATCGGTTATTTATTACATCAGCGCCCCTACCAAGAAAAGCGCGCCTTATACTATCTGTTTTCTCAGCAACATGGTGTCATCCATGGCGTTGGCAAAAAAGGCGCGCCGCTTTTTATGCCCCTGCAACTTTTTGCCAGTGGTAAACGCGATTTAAAAACATTCACGCAGATTAATATCGCGCCATTAAGCTCGATTCAAGATTCAGTAGCCCAAAATTCTTTAGCACTAAAAGACAGTAACGTAAATCTAGCCCAGACGCTGCATCATGAAAATATCAGCGGCCAACATCAGTATGCAGCCTTGTATTTAAATGAAATACTGTGGCGGCTATTACCCACCGAAGATCCCATGCCAATATTATGGCAACACTACCAAAATAGCCTACAGCAGCTTAAGCAGCCCTTAACTGCCGATGAGCTGCGTTTGTGTTTGCGTCAGTTTGAAGCGTATTTATTCAACGAATTGGGCTTTGCTCTAACCTTAAAACATGACAGTTTAGATCAAGCTATCGAGCTCGACACCTGGTACCGTTTTTTACCTGATGTGGGCTTAGTGCCAATTATTCATAATGATGATATAGCTGTTACACAAAACATTTTTAAAGGTAATGAGATTTTATCGATGGCAGAGCAAGGTTTATCTACCTCAAATCTCAATGCATGGTCACGTTTGCATCGACAATTGATTGATCATTTGCTCGATTATCAACCGTTGCAAAGTCGCTTACTTTGGCAGCAGCAACAGCGCTATCAATCTTAACTTAAGCGTAAGATACCAATATTCTATAAACTATTTTTTAGTAAATTACTTCAATATGTATAAAAGGATTTTTTTATGATTAATGCAACAGTAAAGACTTCCAACTTAGCACAAACTTCAGAAAATGCCTTAAAAAAGCCTCTGTTAGGGGTAAATATTGACCATGTAGCGACCTTACGTCAGGCTCGCGGTGTCAGTTACCCTAGCCCCTTGGCGGCTGCTCTGCTATGTGAGCAAGCTGGAGCTGATGGTATCACCATTCATTTGCGTGAAGACCGCCGACACATTCAAGACGCTGACGTTTATGAGATAGCTGAGCAGCTAACCACCAGAATGAACTTGGAGATAGCAGCAACGGCTGAGATGCTAGAGATTGCTCGTCAAGTTAAGCCGTATTGGGTATGTCTAGTACCTGAAAAACGTGCCGAATTGACTACCGAAGGCGGACTTGACGTTGCAGGGCAGGTAGCTTGGCTAACAGATTATGTTAGTAAATTACAAGCAGTAGGTATCAAGGTTTCTTTATTTATTGATCCAGAAGACAAGCAGATTGCAGCAGCGGTAAGCTGTGGGGCAGATGCAATTGAATTGCATACTGGTGCTTATGCGGAAGCGGGTTTAGCAGGTAATATCGCTAAAATGAATGATGAGCTTACTCGAATTAAGCAAGCTGTGCAAACCGCGCAACATGCTGATCCCAAGCTTTTAGTTAATGCTGGTCATGGTTTGACGCGTGATAATGTCCACGCTATTGCGCAAATTGATGGTATATATGAGCTAAATATCGGACATGCCCTCATCGCCGACGCCGTTTTTGTGGGATTAGAGCAAGCGGTCATTATGATGAAGTCTGCTATGCGTCAAAATGCTTAAACACCTAATGTCGTAATTTCTATTGTCCACAATCAGTAGGGTGGCTTGCATTAGGCTTATAAGTAATGCCTCCGCCTTGGTTGAATGAGATTTGATACATGGCATGATTATAGGTTGAGGTTGGACAGTACTTAATATGTCCGAAATGGCCGCGAGGTTTACCGCTATCGCCCCAGAATTTAGTGTAATGGCGATTATTTCCTACCCGTAAATACAAGGTGCTGTATTTAGGTTCTAAAGCCTGTTCTTCTAGCAGGTCATCAACTCCTAAGTCGAAGTTTTTATTATCATTTGCATCTAAAAATAATAATAGCTTCTTATAGCTGTCTCTATGACATGTAGCGCCGTCATTAGAAAGACAAACCAACAAGTTTTGTCTTCTAATGTGGCTTTCAGCTTTCGCTAACTTTAGCGTATTTTTAATTTGGCTCTCGATACGTTTTGCTTCCATGCTTGCTAATTGCTCTAGAATATAGGGCGTCGCAATCATTACTATAATAGTCAGCACAGCGACAGTAACAATCAGCTCTATCAAGGTAAAGCCATATTTATTATGTGCTTGAAAATGAGTCTGCTTTCTTGACGATACTTTATATAATTCAATCATGAGAGACTGCTACCTATACAAGAGGTACGGCTATACATTAATAATCGACTAACCTGAATATTGCGCCCGAATTTCAAGTAACTATAAAATTTGCGTAAGTTTTATACTATTAGGGCGTGTTGAACATTCGCAAATAGGCACTGCTGATCGCTAAAATTTTTCCAGACAAGGCACAAAGCGACGATAATGCAGATGCCTTAGCGAGATTTGTAACGCAATATGGGGCAATTTTAGCATCAGGCCGCAGGGACAGGACTCTTTTTTGCCGCTTCATCGTTAAAAATAAGCGCTTAGAATGACTAAACTTATTATTTTTAACATCGAATCGCCTAAAAAATAGTCGCTGTCAGTGCCATGGTCGAATGTTCAACACGCCCTAGCTATTAGTAAAAAAAAGTTCAATTATCCGAATATAAACCAAATATATGTCTACTGTCAAAGAATGTTTCAATTCGTGAATAAGGAGTTTTAACGATAGAGAAAATTAACGATTTGTATTAAAATATCTTGAAACAATAGATAGGATTCGTTTCATCATCTATTGCGACCTCACACACAAAAGATAAAGAGTGTAAAGTGTGTTAGTCGTCAGTAAGTTAAGTTGGCTAATGTGTTTTAGTTATGACATTATCGTGTAATAATGTGTAGCTGGTTAACGAAAAAAGTTGTAAACTGAATTGATAATCGCTAAGCTACTTCTCAATTGGTTTTGCTTTGTAATTTCAAATTCGTAAATGATGTCTGCTTTTGGGCATCTTAAGATGCGGTTTTGCTTGACGCATTACTAAAATTATCCTTTGGAGGAATTTCATGAAATTAAATAAAATTGCTTTGGCATTATTTGCCATTACAGCGGCTCCACTAGCTGCAAACGCTGGTGTTACTATTAGCCCGTTATTACTTGGTTACCATTGGACAGAAGATGGTGAAGACCAACGTGAGTTACTAGCAAACTACAATGATGGTGCTGAAAACTATTATGTAGAGAACGGCTTATATACTGGTGCGGCTCTTGGTATCGAGCTGACTCCTTCTACGCAATTCCAAGTAGAGTATGGTGTTTCTAATACCGATGCTATAAGCAACAGAGGTTCAGCATACGACGCAGATGCTGAACATGAAATGATTTCTGGTAACTTCTTGATTGGTTTTGAAGAGTTCAGCGGTTATACAGATAACGCATTCAAACCTTATGCATTGATTGGTGCAGGCCAATCTAAACTTGAAATCGAAGATGCTAGCGGTAATATGGTTTCAGGTACAAAAGATACTATTGGTAACCTAGGTTTAGGTGCTATGTATCGTATTAACGATTCATTAAGCCTACGCGGTGAAGGTCGTGCGATTCATAACTTTGATCAAAACTGGTGGGAAGGTATGGCTCTAGCTGGTCTAGAAGTCGTACTAGGTGGTCACTTAGCTCCTACTGTTGCTGTACCGCCAATGCAAGAGCCATTAGTTGATACTGCTCCAGTACCAGTAGTAGTCGTTTCTGATCTTGACTCTGACGGTGATGGCGTACCTGATAGCATCGATGCATGCCCAGGCACTCCAATGAACCAAGTAGTTGATGAGCGCGGTTGCCCAGTACCAGTAGATATTACTGATGAGCTAAAAATGGAACTACGTGTATTCTTTGATAACGACAAATCAACTATCAAAAACCAATACAAACCTGAAATCGCTAAAGTAGCAGAGAAGATGCGTGAGTATCCTAACTCTACCGCTCGCGTTGAAGGTCACGCTTCTAAAACAGGTCCTTCAGCACGTTATAACCAACGTTTATCTGAAGCCCGTGCAGTTGCTGTGAAATCTATGTTGACTAACGAATTTGGTATCGCACCAAACCGTCTATCAACAGTTGGCTATGGTTATGACCAACCAATCGCTGATAACAACACTGAAGAAGGTCGCGCTATGAACCGTCGTGTATATGCCATCATTACTGGTGACAAAACCATGACTGTTGAACAAACTAAAGATATGGTTGTTCAGTAAGTAGACGCTACTAATTATGTATTAACTTAATTAGTTACAAAAAAAGTCATCCTTTGGGTGGCTTTTTTTTATTTATACACTCAGAAAAGTAAGTTATTGCATAAATTGATAGCGCAATAATGTTATACTAGCGACCCAAACACTTTGTAAACTGACAAAGTGTACATTAGCATAGCTATCTGTACGATGGATTTATCAGCATAGGTATTTGATTTCGTTAATATTAAATTGCTGTACGTATTGTGCAATTATTTAATCCTAAGCCAATCATGTCTATCTGGTTGATGTTAACAGTTTATCCAGCGGTGCTTACTGCTACTGCATTTTTTAAGACGAAACGAGCATTTTATATGGCGAACGATATCAAACACCTGCGTAACATTGCAATTATTGCCCACGTTGACCACGGTAAAACCACTTTGGTTGATAAGTTATTACATCAATCTGGTACTTTTGGCGACCGTGCAAACATTGCGGAACGCGCAATGGATTCAGGTGATATTGAGCAAGAGCGTGGCATTACTATTTTGGCAAAAAATACGGCCATCCGCTGGACAGATGACACTGATGGCACTGAATACCGTATTAATATTGTCGACACCCCAGGTCACGCCGACTTTGGTGGCGAAGTCGAACGCGTTATGTCAATGGTTGACTGCGTATTGTTGGTTGTTGACGGTGTTGATGGCCCAATGCCGCAAACCCGTTTTGTCACTCAAAAGGCGTTCGAGCAAGGCCTAAAGCCGATTGTGGTTATCAATAAAATTGACCGTCCTGGTTCACGTCCTGATTGGGTAATGGATCAAATCTTTGATCTATTTGATAATTTGGGTGCTACTGACGAGCAATTAGATTTCCCAGTGGTTTATGCATCTGCCTTAAACGGTATTGCTGGTTTGGAAGCAGATAATTTAGCAGGTGACATGACGCCGTTGTTTAAAACCATCGTTGATGTGGTACAGCCACCGCAAGTCGATGCAGATGCACCTTTCCGCATGCAAATTTCTAGCCTTGACTATAACAGCTTCGTTGGCGTTATCGGTATTGGCCGTATTCAACGCGGTAAAGTTAAAACCAATACGCCTGTGACTGTCATTGATAAGAATGGTAAAACGCGTAACGGTCGTATCCTAAAAATCATGGGTTATCACGGTCTTGAGCGTATTGAAGTAGACGATGCGCAAGCGGGCGATATCGTTTGTATTACCGGTATTGATGCGCTAAATATTTCAGACACCATTTGTGACCCTAACCATGTTGAAGCGTTGCCAGCATTGACTGTTGATGAACCAACGGTATCGATGAACTTCCAAGTAAACAATTCACCATTTGCCGGTCGTGAAGGTAAATTTGTGACATCACGTAATATTCGTGAGCGTCTTGAGCGTGAATTGATTCACAACGTGGCGCTACGTGTAGAAGACACCGAGTCTCCAGATAAATTTAAAGTATCAGGTCGTGGTGAGCTGCATTTATCAGTATTGATCGAAAACATGCGCCGCGAAGGTTTTGAGCTTGGCGTATCAGGTCCAGAAGTTATTGTTAAAGAAGTAGATGGCAAGCTACAAGAACCGTATGAAAATGTTGTCTTTGATATTGAAGACGCGCATCAAGGTCCAATTATGGAACAAGTCGGCTTGCGTAAAGGCGAGATGACCAATATGGAGCTTGATGGTAAAGGTCGTATGCGTATTGAAGCGACTATGCCTGCGCGTGGTTTGATTGGTTTCCGTTCAGAGTTTTTAACCTTGACCTCGGGCACTGGTATCATGACTTCAAGCTTCTCACATTACGGTCCACAAAAGATTGGTGATGTTGGTGGTCGTTCAAACGGCGTATTGGTTTCTATGGCCAATGGTGTTTGCTTAGGTTTCGCTCTATTTAACCTACAAAAACGTGGTAAATTGTTCGCTGAGCCACAGCTTGAAGTTTACGAAGGTATGATTGTTGGTTTGAACTCTCGTAATGATGATATGGTTGTCAATCCAACGACTGCTAAACAGTTAACCAACGTCCGTGCCAGTGGTACTGATGAAGCGTTGACGCTGACGCCAGCGGTTAAATTTACCCTTGAGCAAGCGCTTGAATTCATTCAAGATGACGAATTAGTAGAAGTAACGCCAAAAGCCATACGTCTGCGTAAGCGTTATTTGACTGAAAATGAGCGTAAGCGTCATGGACGCAAGAAAAATGCTTAATATCGATACGTAAATTACTTGGTAATTTATATTTTTAATATTAAAAAAGTACTCAAAGCTAATTTTTCATGATTAGCTTTGACATCGAAAATTAGCAGTATAAGGTGAGCAAAATAAAGTTCACTTTATATTGCTTTTTTTTGTGTTTAGTTTTCATATATAATAAAAATGATCTAATCAATAAGTGCTATCTCTTTAAAAGGGTTTAAAAACTCAATATTAGAGAATCTAGTTCATCATCTATATAATAATTAATTGAACTTTCAAGGAGTGACATCATGAGTATGGTATCTGAGTTTAAGGAATTTGCTTTAAAAGGTAACGTAATGGACCTAGCAGTCGGTGTCATCATTGGTGGCGCTTTTGCGACTATTACGACTTCTTTAGTTGAAGACATTATCATGCCTATAGTCGCTTTTATTGCCGGCGGCGAAATTAATTTCAAAAACATGTTTTTTATACTAGGAGATGCGCCTGAAGGTGTGGCAATGACTTATGATGCACTTAAGGCAGCAGGCGTACCGGTGTTGGCTTATGGTAGCTTTATCACAGTGTTGATTAACTTCCTAATTTTGGCGTTTATCATATTTATGATGGTAAAAATGGTTAATAGATTACGCCGTGCAGATGAGGTAGAAGAAGCGGTTGCAGAGCCGTCAGAAGAGGTGCAATTACTGCGTGAGATTAGCGCTAAGCTGAGTAATACTCACCTTACAAAATAAAATCATATAATTCGCTTACCAAAATCAAAAAAGGCTAACAATAAGTTAGCCTTTTTTATTGTCGATTGATAAGCTCGAAGTTTTTTAATTAAGGTTTAACTACCACATAGTCATTGGTATTAATGAGAATTTCTGAAGGACCATCGACCACAATACGAACGACATTATTGTCAACAACTTGTGACTTATAATAGTTATCCTCGGCAACCGTACAGCCTAGGCAGCGTCCCATGGCATCCCAAGGTTCAACGAATAACTTCTGCTGTGCTTGGTCGGCGTTACCGCCGATAAGCGAGAAGGGCAGACTTACAAGATAAGCGGCGGTGCCTGCCACAGCGGTCACTAACTGTAATGGTTTACCAACAATAGTATCAACTGCCATGGTCTCATAAGAGGGGCCAAAATCCGTTTCATCGATTTCTATCGCTGCTAGAGCGGGCTGCATGCTAGCAAAAATCAAGCTTATGCTTGCCATCATGGTCAGTAGTTTATATTTAGCTGTGCGTTTCATTTTAGCTGGAGCGCTCATAATGATATCCTAAAACTCATAAGAAGTATGATTCATAGCTGCTGCTATTTCCATACAGAGACAACTTCCCTATAGAAATAATGCGACAACGATAGGCATTGATAAATAGTTTTAATATTACAGATAAATAAACGCTTTGCACTATTTATGTAAATATTGGCACTATTAAAGCAAGATTTAAGCCAATAAGCAACAAAAATGCGCAGGATATATTTATATGAAAGATGTTTCTTAAAACGAATAAGTTTGAATGGAGTTTTTAATAGCGTTAAATCAGATTTCCATAAAAAGTATTCATTGTGGCAATTTAGTGCTTTATAGCTTTGCAGACTTTTTAAATCTTCAGCTGTGAGGGAGTTTAGAAATGGATTATTTAGTAGGCTGACAGTTAGGGCAGAAGACACTGGCACGCCCATTTAACTTAATATTTTCTAATAGCGTATCGCAATGCGGACAGGTTTCGCCCTGTCTACCATAAACATTTAAAGTTTGCTGGAAGTAGCCGGTTTGACCGCTGGCAACGGTAAAATCGCGTAATGTGGAACCACCTAGCGTGATGGCCTTTTTTAAAATGGCTTTGATATGATCAACCAAGGTATCTATTTGCTCATAGGAGACTTCATTAGCTGGTGTTGCCGGATGAATACCTGATAAATAAAGGCTTTCAGTTGCATAAATATTACCAACGCCAACAACGACTTGCTGCTCCATAATTACTGATTTAATCGCGCGCTTGATAGGCTGCTTGCTATTGGTTTTGTTAGCTATGTTGTTATCCAAGGTTTGATTTGGATTGTCCGAGCGCTGTATTAAATGATATAAATAATCAGCGGTAAAGTCTGCTGATAATGGCTCCGGACCCAAATGGTCTAAAAGCTTATTACCGTAATCTTTAAACCATAATACTGAGCCAAATCGCCTCGGATCATAATAATGTAGCTGTGTTTGGCTATTATCAGCGGCGCTAAATGTTACTACTAAGTGGTCATGTTTACGCTTATCGGTGCCATGGCTATGTTGCTGTAAACTACCCGACATACCAAGGTGAATCAAAAGTTGACGCGGTGCTAAGCTATTTGGCTGAATAGAAGCGTTGGTATTAACAGAAGTGAGCGGTATAAAATTTAGGATTAAATACTTCGCTCGGCGCTCGACACTGTCCAAAGTATAATCAACCAGTTCACTCAAGTTATCGGGCATCGACCAGCGTAGCTTTGGTTGAAAAACTTTGACATCGACCACTTGTTGACCTAATAAAGGTGTCAGGCTGGTTTTGGTGGTTTCTACTTCCGGCAACTCAGGCATAGTATTTCTTATCAGACTCTATTATATATAAAGGTTATTTCCAAAGATTTTAAAGTTTAAGCTATCAAACAACAGCACGGCGAGCATGCAAAATACCATGCTGCTGCTCGAGCTTGGCAAGTAACTTAGACAAATGCGCGAGCCCTGAAACTTCAATATGAAACTTTAAAAAGGCGATATTGTCATCGTTACTGAGCGTCTCAACCTGACGAATATTGACGTTTTCTTTATCAATAATTTGGGTCAAATCACGTAGTAATCCGCGCCTGTCATAGGCTTCAACGTGAATGTCTACCGGCTGATAACGACCAGCTTTAACCGTCCAAGCCGCCTCAATTTCACGCTCAGGATCCCGTTCAATCAAGCGCAGGTATTCGGGGCAGCCACGGTTATGTACGCTGACGCCGCGCGATAAGGTAATGTAGCCTGCGATAGGTTCACCGTGGACAGGATGGCAGCAGCCGGCTAGGTTAATCTCGATATTATCCAAACCATCGATACGGATTTTATAAGCATCAAGTTTCCCCGCGTTTCTCGTATCGATACTAGGGGTGAAATCTTCTTCAGGTTTTTCAGGCTCTAAATCTAACTGGCGTGAAATATGACTGGTCAATTGATTAAGACTGATATCACCCGTGACCAAACCAACCACGATATCATCGGTATTATTGACGTTAAAATGCTGGATATAATCGTTTAAATCAATACTGTTTGGGTGCACCGACAAGCGCTCAAGCTCTTTACTGAGCATTTGGCGACCTATCTCGATATTTTTATCGCGGTCTTGCTTATTAAACCATTGACGCAGTTTTGAGCGCGCGCGATTGGTATGAATATAACCGAGCGAGGCGACTAGCCAATCGCGATTGGGTTCACGCGAGGCTTTGGTAATAATCTCAACTTGTTCGCCCGTTTTTAACTGGTAAGTCAGCGGCACATAGCGCTGATTGACGCGCGCCGCTTGCGCTCGGTTACCGACTTGCGTGTGTACATAATAAGCGAAGTCCAGTACAGTGGCGCCTTTTGGCAGCTCGGTAATATCGCCATCACGACTAAAGATATAAATACGCTCGAGCCCATCGAAATCAACCAACTGCTCATCATCGTCGAACTCGATTTCTTCTAATTCTTCGCCAGTCAGTAATGCTGAGCGCGGCTGATTGCGCGTTTCGTTATTAATCGATAAGAGCTGACGTAATGAGCTGATTCTTTGGTTAAGGTAATTGTCCTTTTTATTTTTCAGGCCTTCTTTGTAATTGACGTGTGCGCACATGCCAAGCTCGGCCTCGAAGTGCATTTCTTGGGTGCGAATTTGTACTTCTAGCGATTTATTTTCGGCAATAACGGCGGTATGAAGCGAGCGATAACCATTTGATTTTGGATTGGTAATATAGTCGTCGAATTGCTCAGGGATATAGCGCCATAAACCGTGTACCAAGCCCAACACGTGATAGCAATCTGAAGGATTATTGACCAAGACCCGTAGCGCGCGAATGTCATATAGCTGATCAAAGGATAAACCTTTGAGCTTCATTTTTCGGTAAATAGAATAAATATGCTTGACGCGGCCTGAAACCTCGCCTTCGATACCCGCTTCCGCCAACGCTTCATTGAGCTTATCTTGTACGCGCTGAATATAAGACTCACGTTCGCTGCGTTTTTCTGATAAAAGTTTGGCAATCTCTTTATAACGCTCAGGCGCCAGATAGCGAAAGGCTAAATCTTCAAGCTCCCATTTTAATTGGGCAATGCCCAGCCTGTGAGCCAGTGGCGCATAAATGGTCATAACCTCACGCGCGACCCGATATTGTCGTTCTTCACCAGAAAAAGTCAGTTCGCGCATGGCAAAGGTACGTTCAGCCAGTTTAATCAGCACCACGCGGACATCGTTGGTCACAGAGATGAGCATACTATAAATGTTGGAGAGCTGATCACGCTGATTATTGACGAAATGGTCTTCTAAGCGCTTATTGCTTTCGATGATTTCGGACAGTTTCCCCATCGCCAAGGTATCTTTGACCAAGGTTGAGATATCGGCACCGAATTTTTTTTCAATTTCAGCTAAGCTAATAATCGATTTGCGGGCGCTACGATAAAGCATCGCGGCGACAAGCGCATTTTCATCTTGATACAGGTAAGTCAAGATATCGGTCATGCCAATACCGGTGACATATGCGCCTGAACGTTCAGATTCACTGGTATTCATATGACTGCGGATAAATTCGCAAGCGCTAGCAAGATTGGGCACAGATTCTTGCCCGATACGCTTGGCAATATTATCCAGCCAAGTAGGGACGTCGATATTTATCTGATCTAAATCAATGGCTTCTAGTTCTTGTGCCGAAAGCGCATTGGCATCATTAAGCAATTGATTGTTTAAATATTCATCTTCAAGGTTAGGGTCATGGCTGTGGTAAGCATACTGAGCAGAGCGATCAAAGGTAGTATGCAGTTTATGAGTAGTCAGCTGATATTTGATGTCGTGTGGAATTTGGGCATAGCTATTGGCAGACTGATGAGAGCGTTGGCTCGCGACCAGTTGTGCGGCCAATGTTGCGCTATCGGCTTGCGTGGTTTGTCCATCTACCAGCGGTAGCCCTTCACGAATTTTTACCATAGCCCACTCCTCTTAGCTATTCTAAATTGATTAAAAGCCCATTCACCAACCACACTTTTAGGTTTCCATAGGTAAAGTGTCAGCTATAAATCAATTCAGCCGCTAAAAAATCCATTTTTAGCAGCTATAAAATGACAGACATAAATAATATATAAAGCGCTGAGTAAGGATAAAGGATACTCACGATATCTTGTTGAAGAAAGCCTAAATACATTGGCTGTTATTATCTCATGTCACAATGACAAATCAAGCAAGGCTCTGTAATGATAATGTCGCTTTCGATAACATAACGCCTTTTTATCCCTATCGTTCAGGCCATTTTTGCTTAAATTAATAGGTTAAAAAAGGTCGTCTTTATTTATATCTGTCATACGTTATTTTGGTGTTTTAGAACAGCGTGTATTAAAACACGCTGCCCTAAAATAAAGTCTTTTGAAACACCTTACTTTAAACATCATTAAAATTGATGCTAAGCGGACACTTTCTCAAAGCGTGCGATTGATTCGACGTGGCCGGTATGACAGAACATATCCATCACGCCTGCATGCGTCAAACGATAGCCTTGCTCTAACAAAGCTTTGGTATCGCGGGCAAGGGTAGCAGGGTTACAAGAGACATAGACAATACGCTCGGCATTGAACTTTGGCAGATACTGCATAATCTCCCACGCGCCCGAACGCGGTGGGTCGATGAGTAGCGCGTCAAAGCCTTGATTGGCCCAAGGTTTATCGGTGCAATCTTGTGTTAAGTCTTGGCTATAAAATTCCGTATTAGTAATGCCATTGCGGCGTGCGTTATCGGCCGCGCGAGCGGTCATGGCTTCACTGCCTTCAACGCCGACCACCGCACCAGTTTCGCCGACCAAACGCGCGAGTGGTAAGCTAAAGTTACCCAAACCACTGAATAAATCGAGCACCCGCTCACCCGCTTTTAAGTCTAACAAATCACAAGCAAGCTTGGTCATTTGACGATTGACCGATAAATTAACTTGAGTAAAGTCGGTTGGGATAAATTCAAAGGTCAAATCATACTCAGGTAATTGATAATATAAGCGCCCAAACTGCTCAGTCATATCGTCATGCTCAGTTAAGGCAATACGCTGAATACTATCGGCGCCTTTTGATTGTAAATAGAGCTGCCAATTACGCGCTGCAAAGAAGGTTTTTAATTTTTCAATATCCACATCTGATAATGGTGACAAGTTACGTACAATCAGTGCAACGGGTTGATTACCATCAGGTAGCTCTGGTAGCGCTTCGCCCATGGCTAATTCAAGCTGAGCAATCTTGTCACGACTCTCAAGCGTGCTGATAAGCGCTTTTAGATTTTCAATCTCAAAGCCAATACGTGGGTCTAAGATATGACACTCATTTAATTCCGCTAAGAAGTTACTTGAGCGCTCACGGAAACCAACCAAGGCGGTTTCTTTTTTGGCGACATAACGCACGCCGAGCCGCGCTTTGGTACGGTAACCTAAGCGATCGCCAACCACGGGCGCGAGCCAATGCTCTGGTTCAACATCGGCTTGATGCATAAGCAATTCAGCGAGTACCGATTGCTTAAAGTTAATTTGACCATCGGGCTGCCAATGTTGCAAGCTACAGCCACCGCAAACGCCAAAATGCGGGCAGGGCGCTACAGCACGCTCAGGGTTTGGATTGGCAGTAATGCTCACCGCATCGCCTTCTTCAAAACTGCTACGGCTATTGGTGATTTTGACTAAGGCGCTTTCACCCGGTAATGCAAAGCTGACAAAAATCTTTTTGCCGTGTTTGTCTTCGATATGACCGTCGGCTTCACCGAAACCATTGCCATAAATAGCAACGCCGCGACCATCATGCGACAAGCCATCGATTTTAAAGGGTAATGGCTCAGCATCTTTTAAACGGCGGCGGGTTTTTGACGAAGGCTTAGATTTTTTCTTACTTGGCGGCATAGTAATGGTCTGAGCCTCGTTAGGCTGTTGGTTGACGTTTAGAGTAGTAAAGTCTTTTGAGTCGGTGGGCTGCATAAACCTGCCTTAATAATAAATAATAAGCAATAAAGGATAAATAACTAAGAATAAGGAAGCCGTTGTCGTTAAGATGTCTAGTGTGGCTATGGAGCAGACGACCAATCAGCAATAAACTCATGATGGCGAGGACTGCCATCTGCTTGGGTATATTGGGCCAAATAGTCACGGCTTTGCTGCTGCCATGCCTCAAAATCTGGTGAGGACAATTGCCCTGTCAATCGCAGCCAGCGCAAATAAATCAGCCAAGTATTCATCACATCAGATTCGCAATATATTGAGAGCGTTTGCCAATCACCATTGCTCACCAGCTCGCCAACCATACTGCCATCGACATCGGTTTTACCGGGCAAACCATAAAGACTGGCGACGATATCCATGGCTTCGCGGCGGCTGGCACCGTATTGGCTAAATCTGTCCATCAAATCAAGATGGCGACTGTGGAAGCGATTAACGTAATTATCAAAGCGCATGTTTTTGATGCGCTCGCCTTCTTCAAATAACCACGACGCTGATAAGTCATACTGCATGGCACGATAAATAAGCACCGGAATATCAAAGCCTGAGCCGTTCCAACTAATCAGCTGTGGCAGCTTTTCAAGGTCACTGAACGCGCGAAAAAACTTGCTCAGTATGTCTTTTTCGCTAAACTTATCGGCGGTCAAAGAAAACAAGGAAAATTTGCCGTCTTTAATATAGAGTGCAGAGATACAAACAATACGCTGCAAGGGCAAACGCATAAAATCGTGACCTGCTTCTTGGAGTCGCAGCGCTGTCAATGCGCTCAAAGCATCGGCATCGTTTAGCTCAGCCAACTGCGGATAGATACGGCGGGCAGCCTCGGTATCGGCAACCGTTTCAATATCAAAGACCAAGATAGGTTTGGACGAGAGGGCGTTTGACATAAATAATTCTGCCTATTTATAAGCTTATGGGGTGGCGTTATCCGTGCTATCGTCAGCGTCATTCACACTATATAGGCCCGTCGATAAATAACGATCACCGCGGTCGCAAACGATAAAAGCAATCATGGCATCAGGATTTGCTTTTGCGACTTCGGTAGCGGCCCATGCCGCTGCACCTGATGACACACCAGCAAAAATGCCTTCAGTTTTCGCCAATTTACGCATATAAACTTCGGCGACCCGCTGATCAACATCCATGATGTCATCAACCAAATCTGCTTCAAAAATACCGGGCATATAAGCGGCAGGCCAGCGGCGGATGCCAGCGATAGATGCTTCTTCGTCAGGTTGTAGACCGATGACTTTAATGTCAGGGTTTTGCTCTTTAAGATATTGCGCAACGCCAGTGATAGTACCTGTGGTGCCCATCGAGCTGATAAAATGAGTGATTTTACCGTCCGTTTGCGCCCACAGCTCAGGGCCGGTGGTCAAATAGTGCGCTTGTTTATTATCAGGATTGTTAAACTGATCGAGTACAATGCCTTTACCGTCGGCTTGCATTTGCAAGGCCATATCACGCGAGGCTTCTATGCCTTCGTCCACCTCGATAAGCGTCGCACCATAAGCGGCCATCGCATCTTTACGTTCTTGGGTCGAGTTGGTTGGCATAAATAGGGTGATTGGATAGCCACGCATCGCCGCCACCATCGCCAAAGCAATGCCCGTATTGCCGCTGGTCGCTTCAATGAGCATATCGCCAGGTTTAATATCACCGCGCTGCTCAGCTTGATAAATCATATTAAAGGCCGGACGGTCTTTTACCGAGCCAGCAGGGTTATTGCCTTCGAGTTTGGCGAGCAATACCGCGCCATTGGCAATCTGCTCTTGCTCAGGCAGGCGATTCAATTTGACCAAAGGCGTCTTACCTACGCAATCGGCAAGGTCAGTGATTTGCGTAATAAAATTGGCGTTTGACTGGGCCGTAGCGGACATAAGGTATCCTTATCGATTATTAGTTTTTTAATAGGCGCTGTTTAAATAGCAGGTCAGTACTTGATGACCGTTATGGATTGATTGTGGTCAATAAAAAGTTGCGTCATTATATCATTTTGTTTTCGCCTGCGCTTAATGCATAAACTTTTATTGAGGATAAGCAGTGTACTTATCTGCATAAACAAATAGGCATAAACAAAATACTAAAAGCGGACTGCTTACGATAACTTTGTTGCCATGAAAGTGCATGAGTAAGTGAAGCGAGAAAAAAGTGAGGCAATAAAAGTTTGCCAAGGAATGGTTAACCGCCTTCGTTAGAATCCTGCTAAGATAATCGCAAGTCATTTTTGATGGCTTATCTTTAATGCTTAATCAATAATGAATACCTAAGCGCACCGTACAAGATTTGTCAGTAATAGCATTCATCAGCAATAGCATTTAGCGCCAAAATCAGTGGAGAGTAAACCCAGCATGGCTTACAAAAAACGTTTTGATACCAGTAGTGCTTATGGTCAGCTGATTATATTGGTGTTTTTGCCGATTTGTTTATTGGCAGCGGTCGGTGGCATTTTGGTATTTTACGAAACCATGCGTGCCAGTAATTCAGAGCAAGAGGCGTTAGCAGAGGCGGTACTGATTCGTTATACGCCAACGATTGCGGAGTTGGTTCCTGAGTTATTAGAGCAAGAACAGGTAGAGAATAGCGATGATAAAAATAAGGCAGCGGACAACCCGCAACCGGCGATAACAGCCTTAGAAGGTATTCAAGATAGGCTCGGGCGTATGCAGTCCGAGCAGCATGTCCAGCGTATTGCAATTATCAATCAAAACAATGAAGTGTTAGCAAGCGTCGGTTATGGCACTGAGGAAGCTTGGCCACTGATAGAATCTGCAGAGCGCTTTTTATCGCAACAACCAACGCCCATTGGCACCGCTTATGGCAATAGCTTGGGAGAATTTGACGGGCAGCAATTGTGGCTCATGATTGATATGGATAATGAGCCGCTTTATATCGCCCGTTATCGTATCGCGATGGCGCTCGCGATTACGGGTTTATTTACGATTTTGATTTTGTTATTGAGCTTAAATATTTATTCAAAACGTTGGATTGCGCCGATTTACGAGCTGCGTTTGCAATTACAACGTACCCATGTCGACAATCTTTATCAGCCTATTCCGGTTGAATCAAATGGTGAGCTGAATTTATTACAGCAAGATCTGGTTAGGACCTTACGTCGTCTCCATGCCAGCTTCCAAGACTTAAAAGATCATGCCGAGCAGACCGAAGATGATTTGCGCTTGGCATTTGATGAGATGGAAATGCAGAATATCTCTATCCGTAATGCGCGCGATGCGGCGATTTCAACCAGCCAAGCAAAATCGGCGTTTTTGGCCAATATCAGCCATGAATTGCGAACGCCTTTAAACAGTATTGATGGTTTTATCAATTTGCTGGCGCGTCACGGCGAGCTCAATCCTGAACAAGATTTGTACGTGCAAACCATCCGTAAATCGTCGGCGCATCTATTGGCGCTAGTGAACGACGTCTTGGATTTTTCTAAGATTGAAGCGGGTAAATTGGTTCTTGATCGTCACGAGTTTGACCTTTATGACACCATTTATGACGTGGTCGATATGCTATCGCCGGTTGCTGCTGAAAAAGGTCTGCGCATGGCGGTGCTGTTTTATAACGACGTGCCGATGCGCATCAACGGCGATGCGTTGCGCCTCAAGCAAGTACTGACCAATATCGTCGGTAATGCGATTAAATTCACCGATAGTGGCGACGTGGTTGTACGCGTGAGCTTAGACGATCATCGCGACAATTATTTGATGATTAGCGTGCAAGATAGCGGTAAAGGGATTTCATTATCTGACCAAAAAATGCTCTTTCAAAGCTTTAGCCAAGGCGATCCGTCGATTACGCGGCAATACGGCGGTACCGGTTTGGGTCTGGTCATCTCCAAGCAGTTAACGCGGCTGATGGGTGGCGACATTGGCTTTTATGACAATGTGCAAGAAAACATCTCTAATCAAGGAGCGACGTTTTGGTTTCGAATGCCAGCCCATGTCGATGTCTTAGAGGCGGCAACTGGGCAAACGATTGAGTTGCCCGTGCTCGCGCCACTTGCCAGCGATACAGACGAGTTTAATGTACTGGTTTGGATCAATCATACCGCGTCGATACAGGTGCTCAAAGCCAGCTTACAACATTTACCGATTACCCTGAGCCAAGCAAACTCTTTACCGGGCGTACTTGAGTCGCTCAAGGAGCGCGGCAATTATTGGGATTGGGTTATCGTTGATGATGATACCCAAGACGATATGATGGCGCTGCTCAAACAGATTCGTCTGCATTATCAAGGAAAGCTGGCGGTATTTGGCTATCAAGTTGCCGCCGACCAAGCACTGCTCAATCGTTATCATGCCAATATTTTGTATGAACCATTAGATAAAAGACAGCTCTATGCCATGCTTGATACGCAAAAACGCAACGCCCCGAGTGGCGTTCAAGAGCCGCGATGGAAGGGCGTGACCGTCTTGGCTGTCGATGACCATCTGCCGAACTTACTGGTGCTTGATGCGCTACTAAGTGAACTTGGCATCCATGTCATTACCGCCAGCAGCGGTTTTGATGCGATAGAAATCATCAGTAAACAGCAAACTAAGCATATCAAAACTACTAAAGCTGACAGCCAAAGTCTGTCGAAAAAAACTCAAATATCTAAAGCCGAAGCGCGTGATGATGCTAGTAAATCGGCGGTTAATCCATTACATCTTGACGATACTACAACAGATGATAAAGGTAGTACGGCGCACAAAAACAGTATCGATTTGATATTTATGGATATTCAAATGCCGCGTATGTCAGGGCATGAAGCAGCGCGGCAAATCCGTAATATCGAAACCCCTGATCATCATATTCCGATTATCGCCTTAACGGCCCATGGTTTAGCCGATGAGCGCGATAAGCTGATTGCAAGCGGCATCAACGACTATGTTGGCAAACCCATTAGCCAGCCACAGTTGCTACAAGTGCTGCAAAAATGGCTTGGCCGTACCGACTCAGTGCCGCCATTAACCACCATTCATAGCGATAACTTATACAGCTCTGACTTGCATAGCTCTAATTTGCCTAGCTCTGACCTACAAAGTGAGGTGAATCAAAACGCCTTGACGTCTTATGCAGATGTGACAACCCCAACTTATCCTTTGCTCAAAGATAACGAGGATAGTCGTATCGCCAATGCCAGTGCTGTTGCTAAAGTGAAGAGTCCGGCAAAAATTACCCGACCCTTATCATTAAAGAAAATCCGCGATGACTATTTGCGTGACAGTCAGCCGCGTGAAGAATATAGACGCGAGACGCCGCGCGAAACCCAACCACGTTACGAGAAGCCACGCTATGAAAAGCCACACTATGAGAATCTGCATTATCAAGGGCAGGGGCAAGCACCCTTATCTTATCTGCCTTATCAAATGCCAGAGAGTGCTAAAGATGAGCAAGCAGTAAATACTGCACACGGGCAAAGTAGTACGGACTTGGGCGCAAATGCCCTTGATACCTCGGAGATTTTAAATTGGCAAGATGCGTTGACGCGCTCAGCCAATAAACCCGATTTAGCGGCTAAGCTCATCATTATGATGCTTGATACCATCAATGATGAAAAGCAAGCATTGATGCAGGCATGGGACACTCGTAACCGCAGCGCGCTGGCGCAAATTGCTCATCGTATCTTGGGTGGCAGTCGCTATACCGGTGTGCCGCAACTACGTCAGGCCAGCCAAGACCTAGAGGATAAGTGCTTATTGAATATTCAACATACCACGCCCGCCCAATTTGCGATGTTAGAGCCTTATTATGAAGCGTTATTGACGGCGTTAAACAATCTACAAACCCTCGATTTATCGGCGTATCCGCAGCTTAATTATCATCGTCTAAGTGAAAATGATATGACATGGAAAATGATTTAAAGCTGATAATCATAAAACCACTGAGTATAAACGATACCCTAGTAGTCAGTTATTGATAATGAAGGGCGAGTGCAAGGCTGTTAATATTAAACGGATTAACAAACTCTCTAAGTGTTTTATTTATTATTAAGGATGATTATGCACGCTATTGCCACGTATCAGTATGAGACATTACAGGTCAGCGCCACTGACAATATAATAACGGTGACCATTAATCGACCGGAAAAAAAGAACGCCATGAGCTTTAAAGTGGTGCAAGAGTTAATTGCGGTCGCAGGGCGTATCAGTAAAGATAAAGCGGTACGCGCGGTGATTCTTGACGGCGCGGAAGGCACGTTTTGTGCTGGTATCGATTTGGGCGATTTAAACCATCCTAAAAACCAAGCGTTTGCGCTGTGGGAGCTGGTTAAACCTTGGCAAAGCCTATTCCAACGTGTCTGCTTGGTTTGGCGTGAAGTGCCTGTACCAGTGATTGCGGTTCTAGAAGGCTATTGTATTGGCGCAGGCTTACAGTTGGCGCTGGCTTGTGATGTACGTATCAGCCATCCTGAGTGTAAATTGTCTATTATGGAAGCCAAGTGGGGACTGGTACCTGATATGGGCTTAACGCAATCAGGGTTTGGCGTCGTACGCGCTGATGTCTTAAAAGAGCTGGCAATGACCGCGCGTACCATCAATGCCGAGGAAGGCAAAGCGCTTGGCTTGGTCAGCCATTGTAGTGAGACGCCGCTTGAGCAGGCGCAAAAGCTTGCCACCGAGTTTGCTGAGCGCTCACCCGATGCAGTGCTGGCAAGCAAACGCGTTATCAATGCCATGTTTGACCAGCCAGCTACAACGCTATATAAAGAAAAATTTTGGCAGTTAAAAATGATGTTTGGTCGTAACCGTAAACTGGCACTTAGAAAAGCCAAGCAAGCCAGTACCGCTTTTGGCAAACGTCAATTCCGTTAAAAAATCAGCAATATTTTGCAACTGTATTTGAGTGAGATAGGTTTATTTTATTCACATCAAGCATCTATTGAATTACAAGCAGATAGTGCAATATAGCACTATCTGTTTTTTTTATCTGTTTGCGTTGCTGTGTTTGCGTTGCTGCTTGTTCGTAGACGGTATTTTTAAAAGGCTTGTTCTGTAATAAAAGTCGATTAAAATTACCCAACAAACCACGTATCAATAATAAAATAATCCTTCCTCTATCATATGGTCTCATTATGTCTGCTCCAAAACCCTCCCTGCCCAATAAACCCAATGCTGCTGACCGAGTGCGCTCTGCGGATTTGCCCGTTGCATGGATTATGATGCTTGGGCTTATCGTGGCAGTCGGGCCATTATCGATTGATATGTATTTGCCAGCATTGCCGTCGATGGCAGAGGATTTTGGCGTATCGACCGCCTTTATGGCCAACTCTGTGCCAGCCTATTTTTTAGGTCTGGTTTTTGGTCAGCTATTTTATGGTCCTTTTAGTGATCGCGTCGGTCGCGTCAAACCGTTATATATGGGCATGATTTTATATGTGATTGCCTCGATTGTCTGTGCGACGACCGATAATGAATACGTATTGTTTATCGGCCGAACCTTTCAGGCGCTCGGCGCGTGCGTGGGAGCGGTTGTGACGCGTGCAGCAATACGTGATCGCCTGACAGCCAAACAAACCGCCAAAGCCTTTTCGATTATGATATTGGTCATGGGTTTAGCGCCGATCTTAGCGCCATCTCTTGGGGCTTTATTTTTAAAGTTCTTTAGTTGGCATTCTATTTTTTGGTTTTTGGCCGCCTTTGGGGCGTTAAATTTATTACTGACCAAGTTTTTCTTTTTTGAAACCTTGACTGAAGAAAACCGTAACGTCCGTCCTGCCAAAGAAGTGCTCAGTCAATATTGGGATTTATTAAAAGACCCGACCTTTAACTATCCAGCGATAGGCGGTGGATTATTAATGGGCGCGATGTTTGTCTATATCAGCTCAGCTTCTGAATTAATCATGGATACCTATGGCGTCTCAGCCACGCATTTTGGTTGGTTATTTGGGATGAATGCGGCAGGGTTTGTAGGTTTGACGCAGCTGAATCAATGGCTGACCAATCGTTTTCGTATCTTAAGTATCTTACGTTTTGGCGCGATGATGCAAGTCATCTCAGCTGCGGCACTGTTTGTAACCGGTATTATTTTTGGTACGGATGCATGGTTGCCGCTAGTTTTGGCCTGTATTTTCTTTTGTATTGCGGGCCTAGGTCTGACGCAGCCAAACGCCTCGGCGATTGCACTTGCTTTTCAAAAACGCCGTGCGGGTATGGCCAGTGCTTTGCAAGGCTCATTGATGTTTTCGGTCGGTATTTTTGGCGGTTTATTATTAAACTTATTTCCTCTCAATCCAGTGTTAAAAATCGGTATTGCACTCTTTGTACTCATGAGTTTGGGGGCGTATTTAATTTGGCAGATAGACCGTGATTTGGATTTGGATACTGCGGAGTGATTGAAGGGTAGCGATGCATAATAGCGCTAGCAGTCGCTAAGCGTTATATGGTAAAATACAGCCCAGCTATTTTTATCATTCAGTATTATTCTGAACTTTCAAATCATAGCTCAATTTTTAAATCAACCCATCAAACAATGACACACACATCATGGCAAAAAATTGCTGGGTGTTTGGCGACTTGATTAATTTGCAAAAAAGTTAGTGCTGTTCTAATAAACACCAACCGTTAGCAAATGCGTGTCGCTAGATAGGCAGTTTTTGTGATGTGGAGGCATAACCCAACCAATAGGAATTTCACATGGCTTCAAACAATCCAACCAAAATCGAAATGCGCGACTTATTACAAGCCGGCGCTCACTTTGGTCACCAAACACGTTTTTGGAATCCAAAAATGGGTCCATACATCTTTGGCGCCCGTAACAAGATTCACATCATCAACTTAGAGCACACAGTAAAAGCGTTTAACGAAGCATTGACTTACGTAAACGGCCTAGCTGCTAAGAAAAACAAAGTGTTATTCGTCGGTACTAAGCGCGCAGCAAGCGGCGTTATCCGCGAGCAAGCACAACGCGCTGGCATGCCATACGTTGACCATCGCTGGTTAGGTGGTATGTTGACTAACTGGAAAACCCTACGTCAGTCAATCAATCGCCTAAAAGAGCTTGAAAAACAATCTGAAGACGGTACTTTTGCTAAGCTGACTAAGCGTGAAGCATTAGAGCGTACTCGTGATATGGAAAAACTTGAGCGTTCATTGGGCGGTATCAAAGACATGGGCGGCCTACCTGACGCAATCTTCGTCGTAGACGTAGACCATGAAGCAATCGCTATCAAAGAAGCTAAAAATCTAGGTATCCCAGTTATCGGTATCGTTGATACCAACTCAAACCCAGATAACGTTGATTACATCATTCCAGCTAACGATGACGCTATCCGTGCTGTGACTTTGTATGTAACTTCTATTGCTGATGCGATTATCGCTGGTAAAGAATACGCGCAAACTCAAGCAGGCGGTAAAGCTGACCAAGCACAAGATGCTGAGCAAGCTCCTGCCACTGAAGCGGCAGCTGATGCGAAAACTGAAGAAGCAGCGACCCCAGCAGAGTAATGGCTAAGCGATAAGGTTTAACTTTGTAAGGATGCCTTGATAGTTTAGCTATTAGCAGCCATATAAGGTTATTAATCGCATAAAGTTTATGGAAATCTATAATAGGCATGATGTAGTTTTACTCGTCATGCCTTATTATTAGCGCGCCGAGCATCACTGACTTATTGCCAGAATGTCAGCGCGTTTAGATATCGTGCACTCCCTTACATAACAATACTCACCTACATCATAAAAGGTAACTCTTATGTCAGAAGTAAAAATATCTGCCAAAATGGTAAAAGAATTGCGTGACCGTACTGGTCTTGGCATGATGGAATGCAAAAAAGCGTTAGAAGAAGCAAACGGCGATGTCGAAGTTGCCATTGATAACCTACGTAAATCTGGTCAAGCGAAAGCGGCTAAAAAAGCAGGTAACATCGCAGCTGACGGCGCTATCATCATCGCTCAAGGTGACAACAAAGCATTTTTGCTAGAAGTAAACTGCCAAACTGACTTCGTTGCAAAAGATGAAAACTTCACTGCATTTGCAGAAAAAGTGGCCAATCTTGCCCTAGAAAACAATGTCACTGACGTTGCTGCTATCTCTGAATTGTCTTATAGCGATGATCAAACCGTTGAAGAAGCGCGTGTATCTTTAGTACAAAAAATCGGTGAAAACATTCAAATTCGCCGCGTTGAAGTACTAGAAGGTGCAAACATCGCTGCATACCGTCACGGCCTACGTATCGGTGTGGTCGTATCTTATGAAGGCGGCAGCGAAGAAACTGGTAAAAACCTTGCCATGCACATTGCAGCGTTCAACCCAGTTGCAGTAGATGACGAAAGCGTAGATGCTGATGTACTAGCACGCGAAAAAGACATCATCGAAGCCAAAGCGAAAGAATCTGGCAAGCCTGACAATATTGTTGAAAAAATGATCGAAGGTGGTTTGCGCAAATACCTAGACGAAGTAACCTTACTACGTCAACCATACGTTATGGACAATGAGAAAAAAGTTGGTGACGTATTAAAATCTGAAGGCGTAAAAGTTCTTGGTTTCAAACGTTTAGAAGTTGGCGAAGGCATCGAGAAGAAGCAAGAAGACTTTGCTGCTGAAGTTGCTGCCACGCAAGCGGCGAACAAGTAAGCTTTAAATCGTATAGAGCACATCATATAGATATTAAAAAGCCCGTTATATATTAACGGGCTTTTTTGTGTCTGTAACTTTTAAAAGCTAAGCATTTTAAAGGTTCATTTATTTATTTTTAGGCTACTTATTTTCAGGTTACCTGCAACTACCAGCTTAAACGTCAATATTAACGTAACGCTAAATAAGCGGAATTGGCATAGCTGGCGCTGTTGCCATTACTACTGGTACCGTAACTGACGTTTTGTACGCCGCCGCCATTGGTAGTGCCCGTAGCGTTATTGGCATTCATGGTATTACCCGATAGCGCTGAGTCGTTCTTATATAAGCTATGATAGCGACTCATGACGCTTTTGACATAGTTGCGCGTTTCTTTAAACGGGGGTATGCCATTGTATTTATCGACGTTCCCTTCACCAGCATTATAACCTGCCACCGCAAACTCAACGTTATTATTAAAACGTTTCATCAGCCAAGCGATATATTTCGCTGATCCTTCGATATTATCAGCAGGATTCCACGGATTACTGACATTAAAGCGGCGCGCCGTTGCTGGCATCAGCTGCATCAAGCCTTGGGCGCCAACAGGTGAGCGTGCATTGGGATTAAACGCCGATTCCGTATGCATCATGGCTTTCATAAGGCCAGGATCGATACCATGACGGGCAGCCGAGGCGCGGATATAACTGTCGTAAGAGTTACGGCTGCCGCTACTACTCGCCGTGCTGCTACCGTAATCATTGCTATAGCTGCTGCCCGCATTGTAGGCGCTTGAATCTTTATAGTAGGTGGTTTTTACTTTTTTATTAAATTTATCAAAATTACCGCTAGGATTGACGTTGGTAAGCAGAACTTGGCCGCTCTTGTCTTTATAAATATACATGTTTCCCGCTTGAGCGGCGATAGGTAGGCTAGATAAAGCAATGGCAGAGAGTAAAAGGGGTGACAAGCAGCGCGTCAGTAAAGGGGCAATAGTTATCATAGGTTTATCGCTTTTTATTAAGTAAGAGCAAATTGCTTTGTCTATAAGCGCGTAAGGTTGCGCATCAAAGCGGTTATCGCGTCTGTAGGATCTTATAGCGCTCAAATAGGCTACCTACAAATTCACGTCTAACAAAACCACTTGCAATAGATACAAAAAATAATAGTTGCTTACTATAACACAAAATAAGTTTTTGCCACATCTGAATGCGTGCACGCGCGGTCAAAAGCCCATTTATTTTGTAAAAAAGCTGAATAAAATCAAGATAGTAATAAAATAAAGATGATTAATTGGTATATAACAGCAAGGCTTAAGACGTGATTTTTGCTATGAAGGGAATTAGCGAACCACGTTAAAAATACTATCAAATACAATTCATATAGGCGAAAAAGCCCAACAAGAAGGATGGGCTTTAGGAGTTTTAAACGGAAGGTAAAATATTTTAAACCGATAAGGCACTGATAAAAATAGGTACCCAGACAGCGGTAACTAAGCCATTAACCGCTAGGCCAAAGGCGGCATAGCGTCCGGCAGTGTGGCTGATTTGCCATGCTTCTACAGTACCAAAAGCATGTGCTGCCAATCCTAGCGCGAGGCCTTTGGCGCGGTCGTCATCAATACCGCGAAATAAAAAGCGCGCTAAGGTGCCACCGATTAGACCTGAAACGATAATAATTAAGTTTGCTAATGCCATCGGTGCTTTAATCAAATCGGCGACGCTCAGACCAATTGGTGTAGTCACCGAGCGCGTCGCAAATGCCAAAATGGTCTCATGGCTAAGCGAAAATAAATAGGCCAGTGACATGGGTAGCAAGGCGCCAACCACGCTCGCCAGTGCCACAATCATGGTCAGCTTTTTAACTGGCAAACCCTTAAAGTTCATCGCCGCCAATGGCACGGCCAATAATACTGTCACATAGCCTAATAAATGATCAAATACCGGTTTTGCCACGCTGTAATAATGATTGTAATCCCATTGTAAAATAAATAAAAATAGCAGTACTAAGACCAAAGCGGTGATGACCATCGGCAACCATGACAGCTTGCGCGCAAGGACACGGGCAATAACGTGGGCGGCCAAGGTTAATACTATCGCAGCAAGGGTTGCGCTAAACACACTATCAAAACTCATAACGTTGCCTTATTAACAGAGCTTAATGCTGTCCCTTGTGCTTGTTGGTCATATTCATATTGTCATCATGACTGCCATCTGTATTATCGCTATTATTAAGCGAGCGATTGGCAAGGATAGCCAGTCCCCAAAGCGGAATAAGGGTACTGATAATCATAGTCAGCATCACGCCCCAAAACTCATCACCTAGCGCAAATAGCAATAAACCTGCACCAGCAGAAACGGGCAAAAAAGCAAACCCACTATCGACCAGTAAGGTGTTGCTTGCTTGGGTTAGCCAATGCGGTAGACCTTTTACCACTCGCCAAACAATTAAAATAATAAACATCGTTAACAGGCCGACGATATTGGCTGCTTTTTCAATGCCCGCCCATTGGCAGACAACGACTGCTAACTCACGAACCACCACGACCATAATCAGCGTCAATATTAGCCCCATCCATAAAGGCGTGTTAGAAATAGAGGTAGAGCTCATAAGCAATCCTAGCCAAGTCGGGTATAAAAAGGGAAATATGCTAAAAAAGAGAGTTTAATGCCAATGTGTTAACAAAAGCATGTCAATAAAAGCATTTCAGCAAAAGCTGATTATATAGGCAGTAGCCATACTAATAAAGCCTAAGCGCAGATTGCTGCTATTAAGCTGTTGTTAAATGTCTCGTATAGTGAGTGAAAAGTAATATCAATAAATCACGCACTGCTGATATCAATTTTTCTTGCTTGCTGTGCCTGCGCAGATAGAGGCTACAAAAAACTGATATCAGCAATACCGTCGCGTTTTTAGGATATTTTGACTATATCATAAATGTCCATTACCCCTTATATGCTACAAATATAAAAAAGGACGCCATCATTTGATAGCGTCCTTTTTAACTTCACCCCGATTAAATAACTGGCAACGAGACTGTTTAACTTTGTGAATCAGATTTCTCTGTAGCAGAGTTTAACGCTTCAAATTCAACAAAGGCATCTTCTTCCTCTGGCGTTAAAGACGCGGCTTCATCCATACTCTCATTTTTTTGCTCAAACTCTTCAAGTATCGGCATTAGTAGTGTCGCTTGCGCTAATGGCAATACATCTAACGGCTTTAAATTGGCTTGTCCCAATAGCTGTTTGAGCCTATCACTTGGCAAGCGAATGGTTAGGCGCTCATGACCATTATCGTCATAGCTTTCTTCCAAAATGACGCCAAGCTCGTACAAGGTATTTTTAAATTGACCGGCATTATACGGTAGGGTCAAATCAAAAGTAGTTAAGTTGCCCGTCAATAATTGCTGTACAGCAAGCGACAACTCTTCCATGCCTAGGTTTTGGCGCGAAGAAACATATACCCGATTTGGCTGACCTTCTTTTGCATAGCCAATGTGTGCCGGCTCATCGGTCAAGTCAATTTTATTATAAACATTCAGCACGGGCACATCGTTGTCAATCTCAGCAAGGACGTTTTTTACCGCTTGAATTTGCTCGTGCATGTCTTCGCTCGATGAATCAATGACATGCAGTAGTAAGTCGGCTTCTAGCGTCTCTTCTAGTGTGGCATGAAACGACTCGACCAACTCATGTGGCAAATGACGGACAAATCCCACGGTATCGACCAAAACCACGCGGCCAACTCCTTGCCAGTCAAGACGGCGCAAGGTCGGGTCAAGGGTGGCAAATAATTGGTCGGCAGCGTAAATATTTTCATCGACCAAGCGATTAAACAAAGTTGATTTGCCAGCGTTGGTATAACCGACGAGCGAGATGGTCGGGACGTCTGATTTTTGCCGACGCGCTCGACCTTGGGCACGGGTTTGGCGTACTTTTTCCAGTTTATTTTTCAGCTGATTGACACGCACTTGTAATAAGCGGCGATCCGTTTCCAGCTGAGTTTCACCGGGTCCACGTAGACCAATACCCCCTTTTTGGCGCTCCAAATGCGTCCAACCACGCACCAATCGTGTCGATAAGTGGTTTAACTGCGCAAGCTCAACCTGCAGTTTACCTTCGTAAGTACGGGCGCGCTGGGCAAAAATATCCAAAATTAAGCCGGTGCGGTCAAGCACGCGGCATTGTACCAAAGCTTCGATATTACGCTCTTGCGATGGCGATAAATTGTGATTGAAAAGTACGATATCGGCGTCGTATTCGCGCACCAATTCGGCTATTTCTTGTGCTTTACCGCTACCAACGAAGTATTTGGCATCAGGACGCGAGCGTGAGCCTGTGACCAGTGCCAAGCGATCAGCGCCTGCCGAATCTGCAAGTAGCTCAAATTCATTTAGATCATCGGGATCTTGAATTTGGCGGATGTCTAAATGGACGATAATGGCGCGCTCGCCACCTTCATGTCTTTCAAAATATTCCAAAGAGTATCACCTATTATTAAAGTAGATAAATCGCTATGACCGCTTCAATGAGTATCGATATAGCGTTCATATGACCCTTTATATGTGGTCTTATCATTTGATATTAAAGCGTATGTGCGCAATTAGCTACGTCTTTATGTTACAGCGTTTATAGGGAAATATTTTTATCTATAAAGATTTTAAGCTAAGACTATTAACAAAAGCCACTCATAATTCAGTGTACAAGTCATCACTGAGTAAATAAATTTTGTTATACTCATTGCCCTTGTTTACGAGATATAATCATACGTTTTTTAGGCAGCACTCTTTTAAGCATTAAGCTTTTTTAGCACTAAGATGTAATAAAGAATTTTTAACCCATAAGTTTTTAACCACGAGGGACACAGATGAGCCAATCTAAGTCAGGCTTTTCACTCAAACAGCAGTTAGGTCGCGGCAAACAGATCGCTGGCATGACCACCACCATCGCTGGCGGATTGCGCGCCGCCCAGCGTATCGGTGCCTTTACACAGCCACCGCGCGAAAAGCTGCCGCGCTATATTCAAGCGTTTTGCCGAAAAATGGCCGGCTCGTTTGGCGTGCAGGTCGTGGCAGTCGAGCGCGTAGAGCAGCATCACGGTCTATGGGTATCCAATCATGTATCATGGATGGATATTCCGGTAGTGGGGACGCTAAGCCCTGCTTTTTTCCTATCAAAAGCAGAAATTGGCGATTGGCCAATCTTTGGTAAGCTCGCTCATGCCGCAGGGACGGTATTTATCGAGCGTGGTTCCGGTGATGCAGGCACGGTTGCCACCCAAATTACCAATTTTTTAACCAAAGGTTTTTCGGTTATCTTTTTCCCAGAAGCGACCACCACCGATGGTAAAAAAATCAAACGTATCCACGGCACTTTGCTGCAAGCGGCGATAGATGCTGACGTACCAGTACGCCCGCTGGTGATTGCGTATGTCAATAAAGACGGCACGTTAAGTGAAGCGCTGCCTTATTATGGCAAAATGACGATGAAAGATAGCCTAAAAAAGGTGCTTGACAGTAAAGATGTGACGGCTTTTGTCTTACCGCTTGAGCCGATAGATCCTAAAGGGTTGAATAAAAGCCAGCTAACCGATTTGTTACAAGCGCATATGCAAGAAGGCTTGGCTGAACTGCATTCGCGGGTTTTAACGAAAGCTGCCAAACCTTAAGCAAGTACAAAACTGCTTGAAAGATAACCGCTTTAATAGAAAAAGTAGTAGCAGAAAAGTAGTCATAAAAAAGGCGCCAATCTTAGTCACCCATACTAACGATTGGCGCCTTTTTCTTTGCTATACCAATACCTGAACGTCAGGTTATTGAAAGCTGAACAATATCAATCTATGACCACGTAATGTTATGGCGACGGATTAGGGTGCTGGGTATGTATCGCCTCAATCGCTTTTAGCACATCTGCGCTTAAGGTGACATTGATACTATCGATATTTGATTGCAGCTGCTGAGTGGTGGTTGCGCCGATGATATTACTGGTGACAAACGAGCGCGAATTGACGAAGGCCAATGCCATTTGCGCCATATCCAAGGCGGCTTCGGCGGCGATTTTGGCGTATTGGGCAGTGGCAGCTTTTGCTTCGTCATTGGTATAGCGAGCAAATCGGTCATACATCGTCAGACGCGCGCCTGCAGGACGTTTACCATCAAGGTATTTGCCAGATAAAACCCCAAAGCCGAGCGGCGAGTAAGCAAGTAGACCGACATTTTCACGATGGGCAATCTCTGCCATGCCAGCTTCATATAGGCGATTGAGCAAACTATAAGGATTTTGCACCGTGATAGGCGCGATTAAACCATTTTTGTCCGCTTCCCACAGATAACGCATCAGCCCCCAGGCGGTATCGTTCGATAAGCCATAAGCACGAATACGACCTTTTTTGATCTCGTCATTTAGTGCTTGGATGGTCTCTAAAAAAGGCGTCAAATCATCCAGCGACTGCGCTGCCATCTCTTCACTATAACCGCGCTGGCTAAAAAAGTTCGCTTGCCGTTCAGGCCAATGCAACTGATAAATATCAATATAATCGGTTTGCAAACGCTCAAGATTGCTATCGATGGCGCTACTAATATGCGCGGCATTAAAGCGCGTCTGACCATCGCGTAAAAAATCCATCGGTGAGATTTTGCTAGCCAGAATGACCTTGTCGCGCTGTTTGGTTTTGTTAAACCACGTTCCCATAAAGCGTTCGGTATCGCCTTGCTTGTCTTTATCAGGTGGCGACGGATACATTTCAGCGGTATCCCAAAAATTCACGCCTGCACTGAGTGCTAGATCCATCTGGGCATGCGCGTCGCTTTCGCTATTCTGCTGCCCCCAGGTCATCGTTCCTAAGCAGATTTTTGAGACTTTTTCATTCAGTTGCGGCAGTGTTTGATATTGCATCTGTTTATCCCTGTTTTTATTCTCAATAAGGTTTTATGTTCAAGCCGTTTTTCATACTACATAATCTTGATACCTGTGACGCCCGGCGGGGTGACTTGGAATATTTTTACTTTAAACAGTACCGATTGACCAGCAAGCGGATGGTTAAAGTCGACTTCGACTTCGTCGTCATCGATGGCGCTAATGGTACCGGGCAGGGTGTTTTTGCCTTTATCTTCAAACTCGACCAACATTCCGATTTCAGGATTGTCAGCGATTAAGGCAAATTGGGTGCGGCTAAAATGCTGAATGTTATCAGGGTTCCACTCGCCAAACGCTTGCTCAGGCTCAAGGTGGGCGGTGCGCGTATCGCCAGCGCGTAGGTTCATCAGCACTTGCTCAAAACCCGGTAAAAAGCTCTCATCGCCAACGGTCAGCGTCACTGGCTCGTCGCGGTTAAAGGTTGAATCAATCACCGTACCGTTTTCGAGCGATACTTCAAAATGCAGCTTCACAAGGCTGCCGTGGGTGATGCGAATGTCTTCATTAGGGGTGATAAATTGGGAGTCGGTCATAGCAAAGTGTCTTTTATAGAGTAAGGTTTAGAAGATTAATTATAAAAGAGAGTTTAGCATAACCGTCTGCTGTACATGTTCATGTCGCCTGTATGACATGAATTATTCTATCAATACTTCCATAATGGAGATACATCATTAATCGTTAAATGCATCTCATCAAAAGTAATAAATACAGGAGTTTAATAAACTGATATAAGATTGATTGCCATATGGGATGATTAATTGATGAAATTAAGTTGACATTATTTTTCATATTGTATATAACTGTAAAGTTAATATAAGGAACGTAAATATATATTAATAATTGTAATTTAAATAACTTCTGAGATGATTATGAAAAAAGCTATTTTGGTAATTGGAATGTTCGCGTTATTGGCTCAAGGGTGTGCAACTCCACATGTTGTACAAACTAAAAAAGTAAGTGACGTTAATTTGTCTTGTCAGCAAATTCTTAATGAAATAGCAGAAGCTGATGACTTTGAACAAAAGGCACGCGCTGAGCGTAAAGCGACTGGTAAAAACGTAGCAGCAGCAATTTTATTTTGGCCAGCCTTAATTGGTACCTATTCTAATACTGAAGAAGCTATCAATGCTGCAAAAGAGCGCCGCAACAATTTGACTAACTTGTATGAACAGAAAAAATGCCGTTAATACCTTAATGTCTTGTTAGGATATTTTATGGCCAATAAAAAGCTAAGAGTAATGCTCTTAGCTTTTTTTATGAGCGCAGGAAAGTTATATAATAGTTGTAAAAATAATCGATGATAAAAAACTATGAATATTAAAACGAAAAACCTAAGCACTAAACAACAAGGTCATATTAAAAAATGGCAGGACGATAAAGGTTTTGGTTTTATCGAAACCACTGCGGGCGAGTCGGTGTTTTTTCATGTTAGCGCGTTTAGAGCCCAGCGTCGCCCTGAGGTTGGCGAGCAAGTGGTTTTTACAGTAGGGCAAGACAATCAGGGACGCCTGCAAGCAAAGGACGTGCAAGAACTTAGCTTTGTACAACAAAAAATGGCGCAAAAGAACAACCAAATCCGGCAGCGTAATCACAAACGCAGTGCCCAAGCCGAGTTTGAAGCGGGACAAAAGAAACGCTTGTTCCTTGGTATTGGTTTTTATGGGGTTGTAATTTTATTGGCGGTCATGAATAAGCTAAGCTGGCTAGTGATTGCTTGGTACGTGATATTAGGCGTCATTACCTATGGCATGTATGCCAAAGACAAAGCCGCTGCCCAAAATGGCGACTGGCGTACGCCTGAGTCAACGCTGCATCTGTTAAGTACACTTGGCGGTTGGGTTGGGGCGCTGGTCGCACAAACCTATTTACGTCATAAGTCACAAAAGCCGGAATTTCGTATCATTTATTATTTGACCGTCATTATTAATTTGGCAGGGTTGTTATTTATTATGGTAAACGGTGGCGACTTAACGGGATTAAAAGCATTGTTCTAAGCATGTTTTACTTTTAATCCTGCTCTAACATTTGCTTATAAATCGCTGCATCGCTGGCTGAAAAACAGCAAAAAATGACTTCACGAATTGAAAGCTCAGACGTTTCGCCTAAACTATTCTGTAGATAATCTTGCACCGTACTCACAGCAATTTGTGCTGCTTTTTCGATTGGGTAGCCATACACGCCGGTACTGATAGATGGAAAAGCAATGCTGCTTAGATTGTTTTCAACTGCTAAGTCCAGTGAGTTTCGATAACAGCTGATGAGTAGCTCTGGCTCGTGACGATTGCCACCATGCCAAACAGGACCGACCGTATGAATCACATACTGGCAAGGTAGCTTAAACGCTGGACTGATTTTTGCCTCGCCAGTCTGGCAACCATTCAAGGTACGACAATACGCCAATAATTCACGTCCCGCTGCCCGATGAATTGCACCATCGACACCGCCACCACCAAGCAAGCTTGAATTGGCCGCATTGACAATCGCATCAACATTTAAGGTGATGATATCAGCTTGTAATACTGATAAAGTAAAAGCGTGCTTATTATTTTCATTAGCAGCAGAAATTTGCTTTTGAGCAATAGGTTTTTTTTGTTGATTAGATGTTTGACTAGGAGACTTTTGATTATCAGACATGGCAGTACCCTTTTTATATTGAACTTAATATACTTTAGCGTTTTTAGCGTCACTCGACTATATCGCTTACGTTATCAATAATCTTTAATATACTGTTTCTCAAAAAAGGCGCAAAAAAAATAGGCTACCGATTTGGTAGCCTATTTGCAAAGTCATTGTATTTATATCATTTAAGTATCACGTTTCTTTTCTAAAAACAGCATATCAATCACAATCAGCGCCACACCAATACAAATACCAATATCGGCAATATTAAAGATTGGATAATGCCAAACGTCGGCGTAATGCACGTGAATAAAATCAATCACGTAACCATGGAGCAAGCGGTCAATCAGGTTGCCAAGAGCGCCGCCAAGCACCAGAGCCAAACCAAACGATAACAGTTTGGCTTTACGTGGTGCTTTAACCAGATAGCCGATTAAAAATAGCGACATTACGAGAGCTAATCCCGCAAAAAACCACTTTTGCCAACCTGCTTGGTCTGCTAAAAAACTAAACGCCGCGCCATAGTTATAAGCAAGCGTCCAATTTAAAAACGGCTCAATCACGGGCACAGGCTCAAGGAAATTGAGATTGGTTTCAGCCAACCATTTCGTCCACTGGTCAATGATAAGCACAGCAAGCGCCAGCAAATACCATATAAAGGCGCGACTGCCATTAGCGACCATTTTTGGCGTCTTCTTCAGACGACCTTTAGGCGTGGTTGAACTACCCGTAGTCGCATGTGCAGGCGTAGGCGAGTTATCGACCTCAACCTGCGGCTGCTTATTTTCAGGTAAGTCAGGCGTTAGGTTAGGCATAATGGCGCACCTCGCCGTCGCCTGCGACGTTGGTCACGCAGCGCGCGCATAGTTCAGGATGCGTCGCGTCTGTACCGATATCATCACGGATATGCCAGCAGCGTACGCATTTTGTGCCCGTCGCAGCGCTGACGTTAACCACTAAATCACCCGATGCGTCTTCATTTTCATTGCTATCGGCTTTTGCGTTGGCTTTATCAGCAGGCGCGGCGCTCATTGGTTTTAACGTTGCGCTACTGGTAATCAGGACAAAGCGCAGCTCTTCACCAAGCTTAGCCAAGCTGTCATACATCGCACCGTCAGCATATAAATCTACGCCAGCCGAGAGGTTGGCGTTGATAATTTTTTCACCGCGCGCGGTTTCGATATGTTTATTAACGCTATCTTTTGCTTGCATGATACGTTGCCAGTCGTCGCTACTGATGGCGCTAAGCTCAAATGCTGGGAACTCATACCATGCTTCGGTAAATACATAGCCTGCGTCAGTGCCGTTTTTACCTTGCAATACTTCCCACGCTTCTTGGGCGGTGAATGACAAAATCGGCGTAATCCAGCGAATCAAGGCATGGGCGATATGATAAATTGCCGTTTGCGCAGAGCGACGCGGCTGTCCATCAGTTTGGGTGGTGTACTGACGGTCTTTGATAATATCGAGATAAAAGCTACCCAAGTCTTGCGAGCAAAACGCGGTGATATGCTGGGTGACTTGGTGAAAGTCCATCGCATCATAAGCGCTGATGATTTGCGCTTGTACCGTTTGCGCACGCTCAATGATAAATTTATCAAGGCTGACCAGCTCATTAATATCAACGCTGTTGGTCGCAGGATTAAAGTCATCGGTATTGGCAAGCAAGAAGCGTAGGGTATTACGGATACGGCGATACATGTCGATGGCGCCTTTAAAGACTGTTTTACCCGCGCTCATCTCATAACGATAGTCGCTCGAGGCAATCCACAAACGTAGCATATCGGCGCCCGTTTTATTGATCTCGTCTTGCGGCGTGATGATATTGCCAAGGGATTTACTCATCTTGCGACCATTTTCATCGACGACAAAACCATGGGTCAATACTTGTTTAAATGGTGGACGCTGGTACATCGCCTCAGACGTGAGTAATGAGGTCTGGAACCAACCGCGATGCTGATCCGAACCTTCAAGATACATATCGGCAGGATTGGTCAGCTCATCACGTTGCTCAAGGACGGCAAAATGCGTCGTTCCTGAGTCAAACCAAACGTCTAGCGTATCGGTTGCTTTATCATAGTCTGCCGCTTCGCTACCCAAAAAATCTTCACAGCTGGCATCAAACCAAGCTTCAACGCCGCCTGCAGCGATTTTTTGCGCGGCCACTTCCATCAGCTCTAGCGTATTTGGATGCAGCTCGCCGGTTTCTTTATGAGTGAAAAAGGTAATCGGCACGCCCCACGTACGCTGGCGTGAGATACACCAATCTGGGCGACCGGTCATCATCGCTTCAATGCGGTTTTGACCCCAAGCTGGCGTCCAATTGACAGAAGGAATATCAGCAAGCGCACGCTCACGTAAGCCTTTGGTTTCCATACTGATAAACCACTGCGGCGTGGCACGGAAAATAATCGGCGACTTGTGACGCCAGCAATGCGGATAGCTGTGCTCGATTTTGGTGTGGTTGATTAAATGGCCGTTATCATGCAGTGCTGCGATGATTTGCGGATTGGCTTTATAGATATGCTCGCCTGCAAATACCGCCGCGCTGTCTAGATAAACGCCCGTGCCACTGACTGGGTTTTCAACCGGCAAGTTATATTTCAGGCCAACGATATAATCGTCAAGACCATGCCCCGGTGCGGTATGGACGAGGCCAGTACCGCTATCCGTGGTTACGTGTTCACCTAGGATAAGCGGCACTTGACGGTCTGTAATCAATGGATGCTGGGCGCGCAGGCCTTCAAGCTCACGTCCTGAAACGGTAGCTAAGATGCCATCGTTAGTCAGTTTAAACTCGCTTAATGCGCTTTCAACCAAGTCAGTGGCTAATAAGAAGTTACCTTTGGCAGTCGCGACCACGCTGTAGTCATGCTCAGGGTGTACTGAGATGGCTTGGTTTGCTGGTAACGTCCAAGGGGTCGTCGTCCAGATAATCGCGGCGATATTACCTTCAATGCCGCTTAATGCTGCAACCTTGTCGGTATCAAGCACATCAAAGCTCACATAAATAGCGTCAGAGACTTTATCTTGGTATTCAACTTCAGCTTCTGCTAGCGCAGAGCTACAATCCAAGCACCAGTTGACTGGCTTCATGCCACGGGTGACGTGGCCGTTGTCATAAATTTTAGCAAGCGCGCGTACGATATTAGCTTCTTGGTGGAAGTTCATCGTTAGATAAGGATTGTCCCAATCACCAAACACGCCCAGACGTTTAAAGTCCGCCTTTTGTAGCTCAATCTGGGTACTTGCATACTCGCGGCAAAGACCACGGAATTCAGTTGCCGAGACTTTTTGACCGACTTTACCAACTTTGGCTTCGACCTTTTGCTCGATAGGCAAACCGTGACAATCCCAACCCGGCACATAAGGCGCATCAAAACCCGACAAGGTTTTTGATTTGACGATAATGTCTTTTAATACTTTATTGACCGCGTGACCTAAGTGAATCTGGCCATTGGCGTATGGAGGGCCGTCGTGCAAAATATATTTGGTTGCGCCCGTCCGCGCCTGACGAATTTTGCCGTACACGTCGTCGGCTTCCCAAGCCGCCAGCCAGTCTGGCTCACGTTTGGCAAGGTTGGCACGCATCGCAAAGGGCGTATCAGCAAGGTTTAGGGTGTCTTTGTAATCGTGGCTTGGGGTGTCGTTACTTTTATCAGTCATAGAAGGCGTCTTATCAATGGTGGTTAGAAATAGCGTTTAAATTTAGGCGTAAGATTAAAGATATATGGGGTCAAATATTAGATAATCGATGCTAGTCTTTTATTTATTACTTAAAAAAATTTGCTTAAGAAACATGGCACAAAATAAGTTGCTTATCACTTGATTGTAAATGGACACGTCCATCATAAATACTAATCAGACGATTGCAACAAAAAATATTTTTAGCAGAATACTTAGAAAAGGGAATAGGGTAACGGCAGCTATTATATGACAAAATGGGTAGGGTAAAAAGAGCTGGCCGGTATCGTCCTATTTTTAGCCAAAAGCAATGATTGATTAGCAGTAATGCGCCATCTATTAAAGCATAGGTCTAGACCCTTTAATTGACCATTTATTAGATTTTATACCAGTGACCAAGGGTTAAAAAACTTCTGATAACCATAAACGCAATTTGAGTGACCAAAGCGGCTGAATACCGGTCAAGCCTTACGTCATCTCGCCATTTTTCAAAACCACATAAGACGGCGTTACTTGGCCTTGCCAATCAGCAAATATCTCACCTTCTTGGTCATTAATAGTGGTAAAGCGGTAATTGTGCTCGGCAAGGTAGCTATGCAACTCTTGGTCAGAACCGGATTTAATCGCAATCGTTACCACAGGATAATTATTCGCCGCCGCAAGCTTATCTATCGTCGGCGAGGTCACCCGACAAACCGGACACCACGTTCCCCAAAAGTATACCAACGTTGGCTTATCCCGACTCATGGCTGCCAAATCAACGCTTTGACCTTGATAGTCGGTCAATTGCAATTGCGGATTGGCTGGCATGACCGGTTGGCGCCACCAGTTAATTGCCATATAAATGACCGCAAATGCTAAGCCGTATATAAGCAAGCTTTTAGCAACCGACAATAGCTTTTGCTTGGGCGTTTTTTTTGATATCTTAGGAGTTTTTGTAATATTAAGATTAGAATCAGAGGTCATAATGGCTGCTTTTTTCGCCTTTAAATGTTAGTAGATAAAAATAAACGGCTGAATGGTCAGCCGTCTTATTATAATTTTTAGATTGTTATGCTTAATGCTTGTCTTTTAATATAAGCGCCTAAGGTTTTTCCGCGCGGTCTTGTAATGGGTCACCGATAAGCACGCTACCGGAGTTTTCACGGCGCTCAGCATTTGATAATTTACTCGCTGGCACTTTCGCTTTTCTCTTCCACTTTAAGCTAAATAAATCATCTCGGCGGTCAAGTAGATTATGCACCGAGCCTTCATTACGAACGTGAATAAGCTTGTCTAAGTTCACATCAGAGAAAAACACCATCTCGGTATTGGCGGTGGTTTCTGCCATAATCGCATCATGCGGGAACGCAAAATCTGATGGCGAGAAAATAGACGACTGTGCATATTGAATATCCAAGCTCTCAACTTGCGGCAAGTTACCGACCGAACCGCAAATCATCACATAACATTCGTTTTCAATCGCTCGCGCTTGCGCACAGTGACGTACGCGCAGGTAGCCGTTTTGGGTATCTGTCCAAAATGGGACAAACAAAATATCCATGTCATCAAGCGCCATCAAACGCGCAAGCTCTGGGAATTCAATATCATAGCAAACCAAGATACCGATACGACCAGCATCAGTGTCAAACACTTTGACCTCATCGCCGCCTTCAATCACCCACGCGCTGCGCTCATGCGGGGTAATGTGGATTTTACGCTGCTCTTCGACCGTACCGTCACGGCGGCACAAATAACTGACGTTATATAAAGTATCATCGTCGTCCAAAAACGGCATAGAGCCGGTAATGACGTTGACGTTATAACTGACTGCCAAATGCGAAATCTCGTTTTTAAACCATTCGGTATAACCGGCCAAAAAGCGAATGGCGACGTTTTGATCGGTCGATTCACACAGCCCCATTAAGGGCGCGTTAAAGAATTCTGGCAAACAAGCAAAGTCAGAGTTGTAGTCGGCCATGATATCGACGAAGAACTCAACTTGTTGCAACAGCTCTTCAGGTGACTCAACTTCACGCATTTGCCATTGAATACCGCCGATACGCACCTCAGATTTACGGGTATTTGGCTTATAATCTTGCGGCTCATAATAAATATTCGCCCATTCAAGTAGCGTGGCAAAGCCTTTTGACTGCGCATCATCTGGCAAATACGCGGTCAAAATACGTTTCACAATAAAGCCATTGGATAACTGGAACGACAGCGCTGGGTCATGAATCTCACGCGCTTCTACAGCCTCAATATATTCGCCAGGGGTCAAATCTTGATGATTATGATAATTGGGAATACGACCACCAGCTAAAATAGCGCGGAAGTTTAACTGACGGCACAGCTCTTTACGCGCATCATAAAGCCTACGCCCCAAACGATACCCACGATACTCAGGGTCGATTAATGCATCAAGCCCATAAATCGCGTCGCCTTCAGGGTTGTCTCTAATAATTTCTTTATGACCAATTAAATCATCATAAGTATGCGGGTTAGAGAACTTGTTATAATCGACGCGCATAGAGAGCACGATGCCAATCAGCTCATCGTGGTCAAATAGCGCAATCTGCCCTTCGGGAAAGGCATCAATCAAAGCATGAATGGTGTTTTTTGACCATGCGCCGCCCAAGTTGACATAAACGCGATCCATCAAGGCTTTAAGCTGCGGGTAGTCTTTTTTCTTAATCTCAGCGATGGTTAGGTGAAAGTCGTCTAATTTTTCAATTTTGCTCATAATGTTCCTGTCTGTCGTCTCTGTAAATCGGTCTTAATAAATCGGTCTTAATATTTTTTTGCTAAAAATCTTGCTAAAAAGGGCAGCTATAAATAAGGTTTTTATAAAAAACTGGCTATTAAAAATCGTAAGAAAAGCACGTAAAAGGCGTTTTCGCATAGATGCAATTGCTAAAAGTAAACGCCAGCGCCCAGATTTTTCTACGACTTTTTAGACCATAATGTCGAGAAAAGCATATCAATAGGCTTATTTAAACGTTACAATCATTTATCTTTGCATTTACAATGAGTTATACGCAAAAGTTATAAATCCTGCCTTTGTCATTATTTGTTTTAATGAGGCGATTTAGCAAGTTTGCAAGGGTGCATTTTACCACTGTGTTTTGTTTTTATTTTAAATACTCTTTGCGGGTAACTTAATTTTTAGCCCTTTATGGCACAAATGACGCTTATTATCACGTTTCTCTTTGCGCTGGTTATGATAGCAACTCCCATAAACAATCACAGACAAGCGGCGTAATTATTTGCTAGGTTTTTGTTGCCCGATTTTGTTATTAGGTCTTGTTACCATATTTTATTGCTCAGTTTTCGTGAAGCACCATCTTTACTATCCGTAATATTTTTATTTTTTTACACGTCATTTTAGATGGCGTATTTTTTCGGTTGCCTTCAATGGTGACCTTTTAGGATTTTTATTATGCCCCTAACTCATGCTAATGCCTTTAGCAAATTAGATGAAATAGCAGATACTGCAATGATACAGTTAGTGTATGTCAGCAGCTTGACGCTTGCTTCACGGTTAAATGCGGCGATATTTGATGAAGTAGAAGCTCATGCGCGTGATTATAACGAGCAGCACGGCATCACAGGGACGTTATGTTATGGCAATGGGCATTTTTTGCAATGTATGGAGGGTGAAAAAGCCAAAGTGGCGGCGCTGACGCAGCGTGATTTTTCAGACTGGCGCATGCGTTTGCTGTTTTTGGAGCGTTGGCTTTGGTCGCCTGCCACCAAAAAACAAGCAGCGCAATTGTCACCGTATCTACCCTTTGCGCCGCAATACTGGTCAGCTGAGCGCACCGAGCAGTTTTTGCAAATTATCAAAACCTTTGATACCCCGCCACATATCAAAGCCGCCGGCATTACCTATAACGCGCTTGGTAATATGGTGCGCCACATTGCCGCCCCGCATCAAGCTTTTTTAGTGGTGCAAGGGTTTTTAAGTGTACTGTTGGTCATCGGTTTGGTACTGCTATATTTATAAGCTTTACTATTGTGCTAAACGATAATATAAAGAATGACGCTAAAATTTGATATTTAGCGCCATTTTTTATGGTTATAGATGGGTTATTTTAATAAACACTCCATCACATATCAAAAATCTTACCACGGTTCATAATATTATTGGGGTCAAATACTTTTTTCACTGCGCGTAAGTACTCAATCTCAGTCTCGCTACGGCTATAATTCAGATAGGGCTTTTTAGTCATACCAACGCCATGTTCTGCAGAGACCGAACCGCCGTATTTTTGTACCGTTTCAAACACGTATTTATTGACGATTTGACACTCGCTAAAGAAATCATCTTTGCTCATGTTTGCAGGCTTTAAGATATTCAGATGCAAGTTACCATCACCGATATGACCGAACCAACAGACCTCAAAGTCAGGGTAGTTGCTACTGACGATATGATCAATCTCGGCGATAAATTCAGGCACATAGCTGATAAGTACCGAGACGTCATTCTTATAAGGGGTAAATACTGAGATGGTTTCAGAGATATACTCGCGCAGCTTCCACAGCTCTTCAGCTTGCGCCAGACTCTGACTCATCACCCCATCGACGACCCAACCTTGCTCCATGCACTCCTCAAAGATAGCCATGGCTTTGTCCATGATAGGCTCATACGGCGCTTCAAATTCTAATAGCGTATAAAACTTGGTACGCGACTCAAATGGCTCTTGTACTTGACCGTGCGCCATCAGCTTATCAATGGCCACATCGTCAAAGAACTCAAACGCCGTCAAATCAATTTTCGCTTGAAAGGCAGATAGCACATTCATGACATCATTAAAGTTGTCCATGCCTAAGACCATGACGTTTAAGTCTTGTGGCTGACGCTCAAGCTTGATTTGTGCATGAGTGACTAGACCAAGCGTACCTTCGCTACCGATAAATAATTGGCGTAAATCATAACCGGTGGCGTTTTTTACCATACCGCGGTTCAATTGCAAGATATCACCTTTACCAGTAACCACAGTCAGCCCCATAATCCATTGACGGGTCATGCCATAACGAATCACTTTGATACCGCCGGCATTGGTGCCGATATTACCGCCGATTTGACTGGAACCTGCTGAAGCAAAGTCGACGGGATAGTATAAATCTTTTGATTCGGCAAACTGTTGTAACTGCTCAGTGACCACGCCGGCTTCAATCTCAACCATACGGTCAGCAGGATAAAACTGTCCAATATGATTCATCTTATCCATACTGACGACAATCTCACCATTGGCAGCGACGGCGCCCGCAGACAGACCGGTACGACCGCCACTTGGGGTCAAGACGACATTATACTCATTGGCAAGGAGGACAATCGCTTGTACTTGCTCGGTGGTCTTTGGAAAGACTATAGCGGCAGCAGCAGGCGCGAAATGTTTGGTCCAGTCTTTGCCCCAGTGCTCTAAGCTCTCGCTATCGGTTTTGATTTGGCTGGGGTCAAACTGATGGACATCAAGCAAGCTGCTTAAGATGCTTTGGACAGCAGCAGTATGGCTGGTAGTGGTTTGAGAATCATTTTGAGCGGTAGTATTGCTTTGGCTAGCTAAAGAAGTCATGGTCAAATCTCGGTAGAAACGCAAGCGCTATGCATAAAAGGGATTATTATATCGCTAAATGGATATAACCCAGCGGTGCTAACTGTGTTTATATAAATAAGTAGGTTTAGATAAGTATAAGCGAGCGCGTAGCGCAATGATAGATGGAGATGCTGTCATACGCCTATCTGTCTCGCCTAAATCATTAAAAAACAGTTTAATAAACCCCACTCTCAACTTCGAAAGTGATTGAAAAAAGAAGAGCACCTCACTAATCTATTGTTTTCGACCAAGAATA
>NZ_VKLR01000018.1:0-90290 GCF_007280595.1 Psychrobacter sp. YGAH215
ACTTTAAGGTGTTTGATTTGGTATTCTTCTATGTCAATTATGGCTATGTCTGATGCCAGCATACTTTTTAGAACACCACCGAAAAATTAAGGCATTAGTGAATAGACGCTTATAAATTACTCAAAATACTCTGCTGCCCTACAAAATAGTGATAAAGATACAGGCTGTAACGCAAGGCAATCGTAATTTGGACATAGTTTACATAATCTGTGTATCGGTCATTATCCATAGGTTCCTATACTTTAGATGAATCAAGCAATACTGCTGATTTATAAGAGGTAATTTTTAGCAATTATTTTTATTGGTTAATTCTAATATTGCATAGTTTGTTAAATTTAACGCTTTATAAATGAGTGAACAATAAATCTAATATATAACAAATAATTTAAGGATAATATTATGAATAACGATGGACGTATTACCGACCCTAATAACCGCGTAGTGAATGATTATGTTGAAGTGGGCGACAGAGAACGTATTATCGATGATAACGATCGCCGCTTAGCAGGCACTGACCGTGATATTAATGGCAATAGAGTTGTCGGTCATGAAAACGACAATATCATCAACGACCACGATGCCATCGACCGTACTGCCGTTAAGCACATGTCAAAAGAAAGCAGAGAAGATTTAAACGCTGATCCAATTACAGGTGAGCCAGGTTCACATCCAATTGGTACTGGTATTGGTGGTGTTGGCGGGGCAGCAGCAGGCGCGGCAATTGGTACAATGGCAGGCCCATTAGGTACTTTAATTGGCGGAGCTATTGGTGCTATCGTTGGTGGCGGCGTAGGTCATGCAGCAGCAGAAGCGATTGATCCTACTCGTGAAGAAGCTTACTGGCGCGCAGAACATGCCAATGCCGATTATTACCGTGAAGGTCACGACTTTGACCGCGATTTACACCCAGCGTATGCAGTAGGTTATGCAAATCGTGCTCGTTATCCAGCTGGTGCTCGTTTTGAAGACCATGAATCAGACTTAGAGCGCTCATGGCATGAAGTGAGAGGTGAGTCGCGCCTAGAGTGGAATGAAGCACGCCGTGCCTCACGTGACGCATGGAACCGTATATCGTAATAAAGCGATGAGTTCATAGATACTGGCTATAAGTCAGGTTAGCCTTAAAAAATGAAGGATAAGTTACGTTTTGTTGAACTGCTTTTTGCTAAACATATAAGTTAAGTTTAACTAATGAGGTATTTAATATAAGTCAGCAAAGAATAAGAAAACTTACTCCTTCATTACTAGAGTTAGTTTGATTGTAGAACTGGCTCTGCTAACTCATAAATATAGTCAGTTCTATGTTATTTTAAAGCTTCCAAAGATGTCTTTGGAAGCTTTTTTAATGTATATTGTTATATATGAATATATGGTAGTAAAAGGTGATTCTAGAAAATAGTCATTATTAAACAAAGACAATCATCAAAAACAGTTACTCGTAAAAAAGACAATTATCAAAAATAATAATAATAGGTAATTCATGGTTAATAACGCTGAAGACAATAGCCCTAAGCAGTTTTATATAGCAACGGCCAATTTACTTAATTTTGCTAACCCTAATCGAATTTATTATGAAAACGCGCCGGCTTATAGCGATAACGAATACCAGCATAAGCTGCGCGGCATTACTGACTTACTGGCAAAGGCACATGCCGATATTATTGCTGTGCAAGAAGTATGGGACAGTCATGCGCTTGAAGCATTGGCAGTAGGGTTAGGATTCAAACCTGAGCATGTGGTTATTCCGCTGGCAAGTAATGATAAGGCCAGTCCTTATACCCAAGGCAAAGGCGCGCAACAGACGCCAGCTGTCGGAATTATTACGCGTTTTGAGCAGTTAGAAAGCACTTTGTTAGAACAGATAGAGCCAAAAGCGGTCATCGATATTCCTGATATCGGTCTTTATCAGCGCTTTAATCGTCCGCCGCTTGTATTACGAGTCAATGCCTTTGGACAACCGATTACGATTGTCACCGCGCATTTAAAAAGCAAACGGGCTTTTTTCCTACGCGATGAAAATGGTCAGTTACTAGAGGATATGGACGATCCAAATATTCGCGTCCGTGCCAAGCTGCGTAGTTTGTGTATGCGCGCCGCAGAAGCTGCCTCTATTCGTATGTCCATTATTGAGCGCCTGCATCATACGCGTGAGCCACTGATTTTATTAGGCGATATGAACGATGTCACTGGTAGCGTGACCACCCAACTGATGAGCGAGACAGGCGAAGTTAATTATGATAAAAGTATGCGCGATGTTGCGTTATTTGACGCCGCTCGTATTCAAGCACGTTATGGCTGGATGAAAGATGTTGCTTATACGCATATTTATCAAGGTATGCCTGAAGTAATTGACCAGCTGTTTGTCTCAGAAGAGTTTTTACCTGATAGTAAGTTTTCGCTTGGTCAGGTTGAACGAGTTGACTATTTTAATGACCATTTAAAGTGGGACTATGCCGATAGAGTCATCGATCATGGTATTATAAGAGCGAAAATTAAACTTCACAATTAACCCTGTTTACTTAGTAATTAGTGAGTTGTTTTTTAACCTATTCATGTCCCTTGCTTGATAGTTTACAAGCTTTTATCATGCTGCTTCATTTTAGTATAGTAGCGGTGCTATTGGCCCAAATTACCGGTTGATAGAAAATAGTCCTTCGATTTAGGACAAGTACTATCTGATGAAGACTATATAAAGTTAGGGCGTAACCTTAATAAAGTTAGGGCGTAACCTTAAGAGATTTATGATGATTGAAAATAAAGAAGACAAGATTGAAGATGTACTGGTAGATTCTGAGCTGGCGAAAAAGCTAGTGCCAAATAAATTCAAATTTACCAGTCAACAAGGCCGCGCACGCCGTCAAAAACTATTGATGGGCGCGAAAAAATTGAGTGAAACTCAAGCAATTAACGACATCACTTTGGCAGCTGTCTGCGAAGAAGCGGGTATTCCAAGAGCTTCTGCTTATCATTTCTTCCCTAATATCGAAGCGATATTTTTAGCACTGCGTTTTTTAAATGCCATCGATATTTTAGAAGTGCTGACAACGGTTGAAACGGTTGATTATGACAGATGGCAAGCGTACTTGACCGCGTTGATTGAGCGCTGTGTACAAATATTTGATGAGGATCAAACCAAAGCCAAATTAATTTATGACACCAATACGCCTGATTTTGAAGGGGACAGCTATGGTGAGCATATGGACAATCAAGTGGTGCAATTGGTCTATAAGCGCTTATCAGAGCGTTATGAGATGCCAAAATTCGAAGATATTCAAGATGTATTATTGATTACCTTTAGCATTATTAATGCCATCTTTACAGTTTCTTATCGCCGTCATCAAAGCATTACTGATAAGTATTTGCAAGAAGCCAATACGGCGTCTATCGCTTATCTGCGTTGCTATTTGCCAGAAAAATTACCGCGTAAAAACCGTTAATCTTTATTGAGTTAGACAAGAGTTTTGAGCCAAATGACGAATATAAAAAAGCCGACATCAAGTCGGCTTTTTTTTACGCGTCTTTATGAGGGTTTATTAATCGTTTAGTCTTTTAATAGGGTGCTTGATTTTTATTGATTGTCGGTAATATCTGACCATTGCAAGTATTATCGCTTGAATCTAAAGGAGCGTATTCTTCATAATAGCGCACGATAAGCGCTTCTAAAGCGACGTTCGCTTTTGAATCATGAGTATTTACAAAAGCCTCGCGCGCTTGCTCAAGCCAGCGGTCTGCCATCCGAAAGTGACTGTTTGATGATTTCGCGCCCCGCTCACACTGGTCGGTAGCTGCCCATATTAATGACACTTCGCTAAAGGCGATTTCGCGTGGCGCGCTATCGATACCGCCACTATCTTTAAGAGCGTTTAACGTTGCCCATAAATCAGGTCGCATGAGCGCAGAAGTAGACGGAATGTCTTCAATAAGTGCAAGCTCTTCAACCTTATCATTTTTTAACGCTTGCAAGATATTTTCTGCCGTTTGGGCAGCTTCCACACCAACGTCTGAGCGACTATTCATACTGTCTTTATGATTTGCATAGTTTAGCCAAGCTTGGGCTTTGTAAGCAAAGTATTGTTGCCGCGCGCTCATGTTTTTTTGTTGATAAGTTTGTAATTCGTTCAGCATGCAATCCATAGCACGCTGCTGTACGCTTTGTGATTTAGAAGGTGCTAGAGTTTTAGTATCGTTGCTGCTGCGACAGTAATCTGCTGTCTTTAATGTATTCTCTTTTGGCGTAAGACTTGTAGTTGATACACAAGAAACCGCTGACAATAGTAACGCAGCTGATAAGACAGTATATAAAGGTTTTTTATAGCCAGTGGCTTGAATGCTAGTGCGAGGCATAAGAACAACCTTATAGTAAGGTAATAAGTATTTCGAGAAAACTAATTTACCGTGGTATTTAAAGATACATTGGCAGATTTTCTTGCAGGTAAAAGTTTGATATTCCAACGGATATAGCGATATTCAGAAAGCGGCGTATTAGTCATTTTTCCAGCTACTTGACGCACTAAGGGTATATCAGCAAAGTTTTTTCCATCGGTACTAGCTTGAGCGCTAGCAGGATGTGCTTCACCAGTAAATGTCATACTTGAAGGAATTGGTAGAGTAATAATTAAGTCATTGATATCTTTGGCTAAAGTATTAGTATAAATGACTTTATACTGGATAATAGTGCCTACTGGAGCAGTTCTGACAGGTATATAAACTACTTTGCCTTGCTTATCACTCACTACTTTATTAGTTGTCAGTTCCATTTTTACTCCATTATTAGCATATCCCAGAGTTAATGAAAGCATAAATAATAAAACTGTTGACAAAATAACCTTTAAAAATCTAAGGCAATTCATAGTATATTTCTTCCTCAATTCTCATATCGCTATCTACTTGCTGACTGTATCAATGTTAAATGAGATATCACCTTCATTATTTAGAGATAATAAGGTAATTATAAGGAAGATGCTATTTAATTATAGGGGTGGTGAATATTTGCTAATCTGTGCAGTTATAAATATGTACGCTTTTGTTTTTATAGCTCTCTACTAGATTATAAATATTTTTTACCAATTCTCTTATAGCAGCTCTAAAAACGGACGAAAGGCAGTTTTAGTATGACCAAACACATCAAAATGCTAAATTTAAGTAATGGCTCCGTAAAATAAAACGACTAAACAATATTCTGAAGTATCACAAAAAAATATCCACTATTTATTTCAAAAATACTTGTCATATTGGCATTTCTTCATAGCTATAAACAAATCCACAATAAGTACCTATAATAGAGTGTCATTATCATTTGATAGTGAGAATCGCGTAGCGGATATCGTTTAATTTTACTACGATGTTTATTTGCTCCTATGCTACTCTACAGTGATACGATTTATTTAGAATTCTCTGTCATCACCACAAAATACAATTCAATGCTTAGATGCAGCAAGGACGTTATAAGGAAAGCATCAAGTAAAGTGATTGCTCATTAAAATACGTAACACACTCTGATTTAATAACACCCTGTCATCATGCAGGACTGACTGATAAAAAGGATTAATAAAGATGAACTATTATAAGGATGCTGATAGCACCGAAACCCAAGAATGGCTGGAAGCCTTTGAGTCGGTTATCAAACATGCCGATAAGGATCGAGCGCAGTTTTTATTAAAAGCGTTATACAACATGGCGGTACAAGAAGGACTGCCATTTAACCGTCTCGATACCGCTTATATCAATACCATCGCAGTCGAGGACGAGCCAATGTACCCAGGTGACTTGACGATTGAACGTAAAATTCGTGCTTTGATTCGCTACAACGCCTTAGCTATGGTCATGCGCGCCAATAAAAACGATGATGATTTAGGCGGTCACTTAGCAACTTTTGCTTCAAGTGCGACCCTTTATGAAACCGGATTTAACCATTTCTTTCGTGCGGCAAGCGATCATTTCGGCGGTGATATGATTTATTATCAAGGTCACTCAGCGCCCGGTATTTATGCGCGCTCTTATTTAGAAGGTCGTTTAGATGAAGAGCAATTAGATAATTTTCGCCGTGAAGTGGGCGGCAAGGGTCTGTCAAGCTATCCGCACCCATATTTGATGCCAGATTATTGGCAGTTCCCAACCGTGTCGATGGGTTTGGGCCCAATTATGTCCATTTATCATGCGCACGTGCATCGTTATATGGAAAACCGCGGCTTGCTAGAAAAAGAAGATCGCAAGATTTGGACCTTCTTAGGTGATGGCGAAACCGATGAGCCAGAAAGCTTGGGTGCCATTTCGCTTGCTGGTCGTGAGAAGTTGGACAATTTAATTTGGGTCGTCAACTGTAACTTACAGCGTCTCGATGGTCCTGTGCGTGGTAACGGCAAGATTATTCAGGAGCTTGAGTCGGTATTCCGCGGTGCAGGCTGGCGCGTGATTAAGGTGATTTGGGGCGGTCAGTGGGACACCTTGTTAGATAAAGATACCACCGGCGTGCTTAAATATCGCATGGAAGAAGCGGTCGACGGCGAATATCAGTTGTATGAAGCGCGTACGCCTGAATTTACCCGTAAAGAGTTTTTTGGTAAATATCCTGAGTTAGAAGAGATGGCGAACGAGCTGTCTGACCATGACATTTCGCGCCTAAACCGCGGTGGTCATGATCCGATGAAGGTCTATGCTGCTTTTAGTGAAGCGATGAAAACCAAAGGCCAACCGACGGTTGTGTTAGTAAAAACGGTTAAAGGTTATGGTCTGTCAAATCAAGCACAAGCAGTCAATAAGACGCATCAAATCAAAAAACTCGATCATGAAGCTTTGATGTACTTCCGTGACCGTTTTGACTTGCCATTTACTGATGAAGAGTTAGAGACGCTACCGTTTTATCGTCCAAAAGAAGACTCGCTGGAGATGAAATATCTAAAAGGTCGCCGTGAAGCCTTAGGTGGTCATCTGCCCAATCGCCGTAGTGGTCATATCCCATTAAATATTCCAGAGTTGTCTATTTTTGATCGCGTGCTAAAAGGCAGTAATGGTAAAGAGCAATCGACTACCATGGTGTTTGTGCGCTTGCTAGCAGCGATGTTAAAAAATAAAGACATCCAAGATCGCGTCGTGCCTATTGTTCCTGATGAAGCGCGCACCTTTGGTCTAGAAGGTATGTTCCGCCAATTGGGCATTTATTCAGCTTCTGGACAAAAATATACGCCAGAAGACAGTGAAGCTTTGATGGGCTATAAAGAAGCCATCGATGGTCACATGTTAGAAGAAGGCATTAACGAAGCGGGCGCAATGAGTACATGGATTGCTCTGGCAACCAGTTATTCTGTCAACGCCTTGCCGATGATTCCACTGTATATTTATTACTCTATGTTTGGCTTCCAGCGTGTTGGCGACTTGGCATGGGCAGCAGGTGACTGTCAGGCACAAGGTTTCTTACTTGGCGCAACGGCTGGCCGTACCACGCTAAACGGCGAAGGGTTGCAGCATCAAGACGGTCATTCACAAATTTTATTTAACGTCGTACCGAACTGCGTGACTTATGATCCTTGCTTCGGTTATGAGCTGGCAGTGATTATGCATGATGGGCTACGCCGCATGTATGGTGAGGGCGAGCGCGTTTATTATTACTTAACCTTGATGAATGAAAACTACGAACAACCTGCCATGCCAGAAGGCGTGGAAGAAGGCATCAAGCGTGGTATGTATTTGCTAGAAGACAATGGCTCAAGCCAAGTTCAGCTATTAGGTTCAGGCGTTATTTTACGTGAAGTGCAAAAAGCGGCGAAAATACTAAAAGAGGAGTTTAATATCTCATCTAACGTCTGGAGCGTGACCAGCTTTAATGAGCTAACCCGCGATGGTATGGCTTGTGATGATTATAACCGCCTGCATCCAATGGATGAAGAAGTGGTGCCATGGGTGACCGAACAGCTTGCCCCGCACGAAGGTATCGTCGTCGCAGCGACCGATTATATGCGCAATTATCCAGAACAAATCCGCGCGTGGTTACCTGACAATCGCCCTTATACGACTTTAGGTACTGATGGCTATGGTCGCTCAGACACTCGTGAGCAATTACGTAGCTTCTTCCATGTCGATGCCGCGCACATTGTGGTTGCGACACTTAAGCGCTTAGCTGATGAAGGTGAAGTTGAGATGCGTCTGGTAAAAGATGCGATTTCAAGCTTTGGTATCGAAGCGGATCAACCGCCTGCATGGCAACAACAGCCTCATTATGATCATTTCCCAGATGCCCCAGGCCCTGACAATGTACATCCGAACCCTGTGCCAGAGTTTGTCAGTGAAGATGATGACGAAATAAGCAGCGAAGGCCGCGCAGAAGATCCAGCCGATGCTGCTTTACTCAATGATGACGACGTCAAAGAATAGCCGAAAGACAAGGCAATATAATATAAGGAGAATTACGGATGGACATTAAAGCCCCCGATTTGGGTGTTGATAGCGCCGAAGTCAGTGAGATTATGGTCGAAGTTGGCGACGTTATTGCAAAAGATGACAATATTATCTTATTAGAATCTGATAAAGCCTCAGTAGAAGTACCAAGCTCGGCTGCCGGTAAAGTGACTAAAATAAGCGTAGCAGTCGGCGATCAAGTCAGCGAAGGCATGGTGCTCATTGAGCTTGAAAGCGATACTGATGCTAACAATGAAAACGACAGTGACAGCCAAAGCACTAACGCTGATACACAAAACAAAACAGCCGCTGCTGCCGACAAACAAAGTGAAGCGCAGGATAATCAGCAAGCAGATACTAATCCAACTGAGGCAAACACTTCTCAACCAGCAAACCAAGCAGGCGAGCAAGCAGGAAAAGCAACCACGCATGCTTTGCCAGACCTAGGCGTTGATGAGGCGCAAGTTTCTGAGATTATGGTCAGTGTCGGTGATATGGTCACGGCGGATCAATCCATTTTGCTGATTGAATCTGATAAAGCGTCGGTCGAAGTGCCAGCACCAGAAGCAGGCAAGGTTGAAAAAATATTGGTGCAAGCGGGCGATATGGTCGCCAATGGTCAAGACTTTATCGTGATTATTGGTGAAGGTTCAGAGAGCGCCAGTAATAAAGCTAGTGAATCTAAGGCTGATACTTCTGAGGCACAAGCGTCCAAGCCAGCTGAAGCAGAAGATAAAAGCGCTGATTTAGGCCGAAAGGCGAGTAAGCAAACAACTGGTGAACCTAAACAAGCCGCTAAATCTACGACTAATACTAGCGCTGCAAATGCTAAGCTAACCGAATCGCAAGTCAACGAAAAAATGGTCGATATTTATGCTGGTCCTGCCGTGCGTAAACTTGCGCGTCAGCTAGGCGTTGATATTACTCAAGTGACGGGTTCGGCCCTTAATGATCGTATCTTAAAAGAAGATTTGTTTGCCCATGTAAAAGACAGCTTGAGCAAGCAAAAAACTGCGCCTGTGAGTGGTAATATGGCAAGCTCAAGCCTGCCAAGCTTACCTGATATGAGCAATACTGAGATATGGGGCGAGAGCGAAGTACAAGATTTAAGCCGCCTACAAAAAGTCTCGATACCGCAGCTCAATTACAATACTTTGCTGCCGCAAGTGACGCAGTTTGATTTGTCAGACATCACGGACACTGAAAAATTACGTGGTGAGCTTAAAGGTGCTATGAAAGCGGAAGGTATCGGCTTCACGATTTTAGCTTTTGTCGTTAAAGCAACTGCTTATGCATTAACCCAGCATCCACGCTTTAACAGTCATTTGAGTGACGATAATACCCAAATTATCTTACGTAAAAGCGTCAATATGGGCATTGCGGTCGCGATGGATGACGGCCTCATTGTACCTGTTATCAAAAATGTGCAAGATAAAGGGCTTAAGCAGATTGCCATTGAGATTGGTGAGCTTGCGGTTAAAGCGCGTGATAAGAAGCTCACGGCTAAAGAATTACAAGGCGCAAGCTTTACCATCTCTAGTCAAGGTAACTTAGGTGGTACCGCATTTACGCCACTGGTAAATTGGCCGCAAGTAGGAATATTAGGGGTATCAGAAGCCAGTATGCAGCCGCGTTGGAATGCTAGTAAGCAATCTTTCGAGCCGCGTCTGATGTTGCCGCTGTCATTGTCTTATGATCATCGGGTGATTAATGGCGCCGATGCTGCGGTATTTACCCGTTATATCGCAAGTTTGCTGGCAGATCCACGTCGCATTTTGCTCTAGGCTTGCTTATTCATTATAATTAGATATATTGTTAAAAGGACTGTCTGCGGATGGTCTTTTTTATATCTCATTTATAAATGAATAAAAGGTATATGCAGACACAAAGAAGCCAGCTATTAAGCTGGCTTCTTTTACTTATTTTATAGCAATGGACTATATTAGAACTGTTTTACGAAAGCAACGCCATATACCCACGGGCTGATATCGATCTCACCAGCATCTACACCATTCAACTTAGCATCAGTTTTGATGTCCATATAACGCGCATCAATACGGAAAGACTCAGTCGGCGCAAATGGGATATCTAGACCGATATGACCAGCAACACCAACGCTATCGTCAAGATCTAAATCAGCGCCATTAGAAACCTTTTCTTTAAAGAAGGTCGTGTAGTTTACACCAACACCAACAAAAGGCTTTACATTCATAGGCATGTTATAGCCGTCGAAATGGTATTGCAGTGAAAGAGTAGGTGGTAAATGCTGAGTTTTACCTGACAAAACAGGATTGCCAGCTGCATCATTTAGATCAAAATCATGATGAAATGGAATGGCTGCTAATAGTTCAACACCAACGTTGTTAGCGATAAAGTATTCACCACTGATGGTCGGGCGTACATCGCCATCAACATCAACAGATAGGCCGTTATTTAAAGTACCGTTATCACTTTTAGGGTCAACATAATGTGCGCCAGCAGCGATAGACCAAGTACCAGCAGGTACCGCAAAAGCAGTGGTCATAGTAAGGGCAGTTGCAGCAGCTAAAACTAGGGATTGTAGTTTCATCGTTAAGTTCCTCAACATAATAGATGTTATTGGTCAGTTTCTAATGAGGGATGGCATCAGTGACCATTAGATAACGTTAGAGTCAGGATATAACTCGTAACATTATTTCTCTATTATAGTACAAAAACCTCACGAGGAGTAAGATTTTAAACAGGAAGTTGGCTTAATTGTATTTTATGTTACAGTCGTGACGGATTTTATGGGTTAAATTACTCTTTCCATTTTTAAATGCTTGTCTTATGCTACATCTGCGTTTTTAAACATTAATATTAAACAATGACATGGATAGAAGGACAGATTGGATATTATGCTCGGTTATTGTAGTAACTCTCCGCTGCGCTGCGAAAATGCCCGCTCAATTAAGCTTTTAAACCAAATAGATGCCTGTTGTCCTAAATGTGGCTTGTTTTTATTACCAGCCCAAAACTTAAGCAATCAATTACGAGCGGATGAGCGTTTTTTACGTTTGGTCTTTTTTGTCACGGCGCTGCTATTGGTAATCACGACCTACATTTATTACATAAATTTTGTATAATCATAACGTCTGAAGCAAAAATTGCGATAAATTGTTTAAAAAACCCTCATTGAGTCTGCAAGCGCAACTGCCTTTTTGTTGATATCTCCCACCTGATTTTTAATAATATAAAACCGGTATGACACCACATAGGGACGGCATGCTATTCCAATCTATTCGGCGCTTGCGTCTTTTCGTCTATAATATTTTGCAAAACGATGAGCATGACACGCTCTTTAGTCGCTATGTCGATTACTTTCTCATTTTTTTGATTATGGCGAACGTCACGGCGGTTATCGCTGAGTCGGTTGACAACTGGTATTACCCGTATCAAGCGTATTTTACGTGGTTTGAAAACTTCTCTATCGTGATCTTTTCTATTGAGTATTTACTGAGGCTATGGAGTGTCGCTGAAGCCAAACCTGATAATACGACGTGGCGTCAGCGCTGGGATTGGCTAAAAAGTCCGTCGGCGTTGATTGATATCGTTGCCATTGCCCCCGCATTTTTGAATTTCTTTGTCAGTATCGATTTGCGCTTCTTACGTATTTTGCGCCTGTTTCGAATTTTGAAACTTACCCGCTATTTTGCCTCCCTGCGTATTTTATTGGTGGTTATCAGTAAGGAGAAAGGCTCGTTTCAAGCGGTCATTTTTATCTTAATTATTATGATTGTGACAGCGTCGAGTGGCATTTATTTGGTCGAAAACCACGCCCAGCCCGAGGAGTTTGAGTCGATACCCAAAGCTATGTGGTGGGCGGTGGTCACCCTGACGACGGTAGGTTACGGCGATGTCACACCTATCACCAATGCTGGTAAGATATTAGGTGCACTTATCACCATACTCGGCGTTGGTCTTGCGGCTTTGCCAGCGGGTATTTTGGCGACGGGTTTGGCAAATGAGCTGAGTCAGCGCCGAGAAGAGCTCGAGCAAGATTTTCGTGAGCAACTGGTCGATAGTAATTTTGATTTGGTGCAAAATCAGATGATGATTGAAAAGATTCGCCGCGAGCTTGGACTGGATAAGGAGCAAGCGCAAGAAATCGTACTGCAAGTACTGCGCGAAAAAGAGCTTGAGCGTCGAGAAAAGGAAGTGCGGCAAAAGAATTTTTGTCCGCATTGCGGTGAGCCGTTAGAATAAAGTAAGTATTTAAAATTTTTTGGATGAAAATGGAAAGGGTAAAACGTGAAATCTCAACAGCGTTTTGTCCTTTTTTAATTGATAGGTTTTTTAATTGGTAGCTAAAAACCAATCTAATATTGGTTATGTATCAGTTATACATAGCGGGCGTAATCGGTAGAGCGCGTGCCAATTCATGCGCCACTTCTTGCGCGGCAGTTGCTAAATCTTTTGCAGGTAGCGGTAGGTTTTGCAAGGTCAGATGCCAATCGTCCACTTCTCGCTGCAAGTGTGCCGCCCAAAGCGTTATACAGTCACGTGGTAGCTGCTTTAAATTAACCTCAAAAACGCGATTGCCTTCATCATCGCTTAAATGAATCTCGCCTTTTTTGACTCTGCTAAACGCTAGGTTGTGGTAAGAGTTAGCGATTAAGGCAATGTGGGTAATGTGCGCAGGTACTTTATCCAAATAAATTCTGATTTGCTCTTGGTCAAGGGGTGCAAGATACATCGCGTGTTCACCGCGGTCCTTACCGTTGAGACTATCGCCTTGATGTTTGACGGATTCTGCCTTATCCCGTAACTGTTTAAACCAAACGATATCGCTGATGGTGCAGTTGTCGTTATATAGTACGCAGGCCAAATCAATATCAATCGCGCCTTCATTTTTCTTAAAGCGTTTTTTTAGGTTTTTAAATAAGCCTTTTTGCTCAATCTTGGTAAATTCATAATTGAGCGCAAAAAATAATGTCCCCGTGTCTAAACCCAGCGCTCTTAAACTGTCTGAAAGTAACGGTGATGGGGTAGTGGCTGACATAATATTCCTTTTGGGTTTTTAATTTTGTATTAGGTTTTTAATTAAGATAAACGTTGGCTTATTGGCTACAGCGGTTAAATTTTTATCATCGTTAATAATTATAATCATTAGCCACCTTTTTATTGCCGCTGTGCATCATTGATGGGTTTGTCTAAAACCGCTTCGTATAGGAGCGCAGGTTTGGCGTCTAATAGACCACTGCCAAAGCCACGTAGCCACCAAACCAGCTGTGAGGTTAAGTTGACGGTTGCGCGTATGGTTAGGGTTTCATCACTATTGATGGTCACGGTTTGGTCGTCACTCAGCTTGCTTTCCGTTAAGCTTTTGCCCGCTTGTTTGGTAAATTGTAGCTCAACTGCGGTATGTTTGCCACGATCGGGTAGCTGGCTAAATAGAGGATGGCTAAAGCCCATGCCACCTGCATCTAAATAGTTATCGAGGTGGAAATTATCAGGGGTTTGAGCCGCGCTTTCTAGTATCTCAACGCTTGCAAAGCGGTGGAGGGCAAAGGTACGAATAATTACGTCTGGGTCATCGGTACGCGTCGCCAATAAGTAAATAATCACCCCACGCTGAATGATAGCAATGGGATTTAGAATGTATTCGCTGGCTTGTGATTTATCGCTGCGAGTATAACTGGCTTTTATTTGTAGTTGATAAAACAACGCATGATAAATATTGTCTTTACTTTCCAAATCAATATGCGGCGCAATCAAAGGCTGCGAGGCAGGCTCGATACGTACCCTATCAATCCATGAATGGGTGACTTTGCTGTTTCTAAGTTGCCGGCGTGCCAAATCAAACCAAGGAAAAAGCTCATCTAAAATAACCGGCGGCAGCAGCTGGCTTAGATTGGCTTCGACCATATTAAAGGCAACCGCTTGCGATAAATTCATATGCGGCAGACTTTGTAGCGGCGCATCATCTTTCCAACGCCAGCCTTGTGGATTGGCATTGTTTTTTTCGATAGGAAAGCGTTTGGCAAGGGCATTTAAATCGCGTTGCACGGTGCGTAAACTGATATCAAAACCTGCCAACTTAAGCTGCTCGTAGACATGGGTGGTACCTACCCAACGATTGCGCTGCAACTGCGACAACACTTGCCATTGCCGCGCGGTTGTCGCGGCGCCATGACGATTATCTGCTGCTTCCTCAGACGCTTTATTATCTGTCGCAACTTCTTCATTTTGCGCAGCTAATTCTTTCGTTACTTCTTTAGTCACTAGGGCAGTTGCTGACTCATCAACAGCTGATTGCGATTGAAGAGCATTGGCATCAGTAGAATGTACAGTCATTAAAGATAACCTTTATTCAGTCACGAGTTTAATTTTTATAAGGGTATTATTTATGAATACAGCTTATTAAAACAGCAAAGCGCAAAAAACTCATCATCGCAGAAAAGCATATCAGCGTCTAGAGTTGCTCTGCTGTATTTGCGCAGCAGTCATCTGGTTCTTTCTTGGCCTTTTTTTGCTTATCTTGTTTTTTTTGACGTTTGGCCTTACGCTTCTTTTTCTTCGATTTTTTATCATCGACTTCGTCATCAGCGTTTTGATTTTCATCCCAAAGCATCAACCGACTTAACACTTTACCAAATAGAGTGTCTTTACGGTAGCGACCTTTTTTATTCATGGTGTCGACAGGCAGACCCGTCATTAAGGTCAAGGCTTCACTAAGCGTCTGTACGCCATAAATATGAAACTGGCCGGCTTTGACGGCGGCAATGATGTCGTCACGCAGCATTAATTGTTTGACGTTGGCCATCGGAATGACCACGCCTTGTTGTTCCGTCAGCTCTTGCTCACGGCAAGCGTCAAAGAAACCCGCGATTTTAGAATTGATACCGCCGACTGCTTGGACTTCGCCTAACTGATTCATTGAGCCGGTAATCGCAAAAGATTGATTGATCGGGACGTTTGCTAAAGCGGAAAGCAGCGCGCAGCCTTCGCTGACCGTGGCACTATCACCATCGATATGAGCGTAACTTTGCTCAAAAGCGAGTGAGGCGCTAAAGTTGAGCGCATGATGCTGACTAAATAAGGCGCGCAAATAGCTGGTCATAATCAACATACCTTTGGCGTGTAGGCTGCCGCCCAAATCGACATCGCGCTCGATATCGAGGATTTCACCCGCGCCAATATTTGGCTGAATGACGGCAGTCAGACGCGCAGGCATACCAAATTCGCTATCCGCGTAACTGACGACGGTGAGTGCATTGACTTGTCCGACCGCATCCCCTTTGGTCTGAATCAGCTGTTGGCCATTTTTTAGCTCATCCCAATATAGGTCGCGCAAGTATCCTGAGCGCTCGTCCATATCGTCAATAGCGTGGGTCACGTGTATGGCGCTAACGATATTTTTACCGCTCAAACGTGCATGACGGTTGGATTCATGCAGCAGCTTAATCAATAAATCACTATGCAAACTCAAGCGGTCTTGGTCTTCGGCTTGTAAGCTTAAGTGCTCAAGTAAGGCAGCTTGGGCGCTACTATCAAACGGATAAAGGTTGGCATAATCAATGATGTCTGCCATTTTTGCCACCAATGCCAATTCATGTTCAGGGCTACGTGTCACATCATCATGAAAATCGGCACGTACTTTAAATACCGCATCAAACTCCGGCTCAAGCTCGAGTAATTCGTAATATAAATCCGCTTCGCCAAGCAAAATTACCTTAATATCAAGGTCAATCGGTGCGGGCGCAAGCGACAAACTGCCTGTCAAGGTTAGCATCTGCTCAAGGCTAGATAGTCTGATTTTACGTGATTGCAGGGCGCGCTTAAGGCCTTGCCAGGCGTAAGGGTGCTCAAGCAGATGACTGGCTTCTAATAACAAATAGCCGCCATTGGCACGGTGCAGGGCGCCGGCTCGAATCATACTGACATCGGTGGTTACTGTGCCCAATTGGGTGATTTGCTCGACATGACCCAATAGGTTTAAATGCGTCGGCAAATCTTCAAAGATGACAGGGACGCCGCTATCTGACGTGTGGCTAACAATAACGTTGACCGCATAGCGGCTCGGCGTTGTGGCAAGAACCGCCGTCACAAATTCCTCGTCATCACCATTGACGATACGCTCGACATGCGTAACCATATCGGCAAATACGGTTTTTAGATACTCGACAACCAAGGGATGAGCAGCAAATTGCTCATAAATAGGCGCAAATAAAGGTTGTAGCGCACGGCGTGCAATATTGCGATGCAATGCTTCAATGGCATCATTGGCTTCGTCTTCTAATTGCTCTAAGGCGATGGTTAGCTGACTTAAGCGCTTTTGCATATGGTTTTTTTGGGCAAAGTTATTCAGCTCAGCTTCATATTCGCTTTTGCCGTATTCGTTGCCATACTCGCTGTTAGCATTATCATCATCAATATTATTTTTAGTAGGGGGCGCAGTCTTTTCTACTGTTGTTTGATTTTTTTGGCTACTAGAAATTTTTGAATGGTCAGTGCTCTGATTATTTTCCTCGGTAGATAACTTGCTAGGATGGACAAATACCGCTTTATTATCAAATGCGCGAAACGTCAGTGCTAAGTCGTACTGTTTACCTTCGGTATTAAGGTCATCGTAAGCCTGACTTTCTTTTTGATGGGTGTCATTTTTAATCGCTTCGATTTTGCTTTGATACTGGTCGCTACGAAAACGTTGACTAAGTCGTTTTTTTGCTTGCTGCCATAATTGGTTGACCTGCTGTTGCAATATCTGCCCTTGCCCGGCAGGTAGGCGCAGTGCTTGCGGTGTACGCGGATCAGTAAAATTGTGCACATAAACCCAATCATCAGGCGTCGGTGCATCAGCGGCAATGCGTTGTAGTAAGCGACTGATCACTGTGCGTTTGCCTAAACCATTTTCGCCCGCGGCAAACACATGATAGCCGCTGGCATGAATATCCAGCGCCGTCTGCAAGGCTTTTAGAGCGCGCTGTTGCCCAAAGCCAACATCTAAATCAGGGGCAGTGCGGGTATCGCTCGGTAGTTCATCAGGATTGGTATAACGCTTCAGCTGCTCGGCACTAATAAGACAGCGCTCATTAACCTCGATAAATACCGGATGAGGCGTATTAGGCATATCTAAAGTGCGCTCTTGTTCATCAGTTTTGTTCGCTTTCATTGCTGTCGGCTTTGTGTTGGCTGGCTTAGATGCTTTTGTTACTGCTGAATTATTAACAGGTGTTGCCATAGATTTGCTGTCTTTTGAATCTTGATTTATAGGGGTGTTTTGCGGTTCGGTCATAGTTATATAGTAGGTCGTTTTAAAAAGGTGGAATGGTTATTGATTTTTTACTGTTTGCGCTTTAAGTTTAGGAATGTATTTTTAATCATGCTTACATTTATAATAGTAACCCCACTCTCAACTTATTTTTCTAAGGTATTGGTTTACTTAGTTTTTAAAATTTCAGTTAAAACAATTAAAATTTTAAATTCTATAAAAATCAAAGGCCTACGATAAGTTGAGATTGGCGTAATAGTAGTAAATAAGAACATCTTACAAGATATCGGCGCGTTTTAGACAAGACATTCAGCGCAGTTTTGTATCATAGTAAAGTGAAAGGTTTGGCTTATTAGGCTGCAACAATGGAGGTTTTGCTACCATAACTTGCTGGTTATTGAAGAAGATAAGCCATCAACATAGGCGTAGATAGTATAAGATGGCGTACATTGGCGCGATCTGCAACTATTCAATGGGCAGAGCGCATGATAAAATAGACGGTTCACATGTCAAAACTGGATAACCCGTATGTCAGATTCTACTAAAACCTCTTCATCGTCTGCTAGCACGGGTAACAGTCATATTGACCCGACAGGTTTTGTAAAGCTCGGTGCGCAATTACCTAAGCTGGCAACTATGCTGGCGCAAGCAATAGACGAGTTGGGTCTTACGTTAAGCGCACAGCAGCAGCGCACGTTATTATTGTATTTAGACCAGCTTTTATTATGGAATAAGGCGTATAATCTGACCGCGATTACCGATCCAGTCGAGGCCCTTATCAAACATATTATCGATTGTTTGGCTATTATAACGCATTTACCGTCAGGGTCGCTGCTTGATATTGGTACGGGGGCGGGCTTGCCAGCGGTGATTATTGCTATCTGTCAGCCTGAGCGCCAATGTACCGCCCTCGATAGCAATCAGAAAAAAATTCGTTTTATTAAGCAAATCAGTAGCGAGCTTGGTTTGAGTAACATGCACCCAATCGCCTCGCGTATTGAGGCGCATGAAGCCAGCTACGAGGTGGTAACCTCAAGAGCCTTTGCCAGTCTGATTGATTTTGTCGAAGTGGCTCAGCCGCGCTTGGCAGAAAATGGCTATTTATGCGCGATGAAAGGCAAAGCCCCAAGCGATGAAGAGCTACAGGCGCTAAGTGACGCTTGGCAGATAAGAACGATTGCATTAAAAGTACCGCGTTTACAAGATAGTCGTCATTTAATTGAATTATCTTATAAAAATGTCTAAGCTATGAGCACGTCACGCTATGTGAGGCAACAATTGTTCTATAGTCATAAATGGCGTGGACGCTGGTGTCTAAATAGACTTATAGGTAAGTGTTAGGTATTTGAGTAATATAATAAGCATGAGCGGCAAAAATACTGTAGTAAAAATCAGTAACAGATTCTAATTAAATTGAGTGAGTGTATGGAAATCATAGCGATTGCGAATCAAAAAGGCGGCGTGGGTAAAACCACGACGGCAGTCAATTTGACCGCCAGCTTAGCGTCCAAGCGCAAGCATGTACTACTGATTGACTTAGACCCACAGGGCAATGCGACCAGTGGCACAGGTGTCGACAAGAACGCCTTGGACTTGACCATCGCTGATGTACTGCTCGATGGCGTTGCGCTATCTGAGGCGATTGTGAGTAGTCCAGCTGGGTTTGATGTCATCGGCGCCAATCGTGATTTGGCAGGGATGGACATTACTTTAATGAGCAAAACCAATAGTCATGAGCTCTTTAAGACGGCAATGGCGCAGTTGGCCAAGGATCAAATCGCGACCAATAAATCTGCTTACGATTATGTCATTATCGATTGTGCACCAAGCTTAAATTTATTAACGATTAATGCATTGGTTGCCACCGATAGCGTTATTATTCCCATGCAGTGTGAATATTATGCCCTAGAAGGTTTGGCGGATTTGTCGCAGACGATTGAGCGTCTCACTGAACTTAATCCTAAGCTCTATATTCGCGGTGTGGTCAGAACCTTATTCGATGCGCGCAATACCTTGGCGCGTGATGTCTCTGCTGAGTTAGAGGCGCACTTTGGTGATATTATGTATAAAACTCATATTCCAAGAAATATTCGTTTGGCTGAAGCACCCGCACATGGCTTGCCAGTTATTGCTTATGAGAGATGGTCAAAAGGTGCGCGCGCCTATCAAAAACTGGCGGCTGAGGTGATAAAGCAGAGCGCATCATTATAAGTTCATGTTGCAAGTTAATAAAAGAACAGCAAATTATATGTATCAGTAAGCCGGTATTTAGCAATATTTGGCTTTTTATTTTAGCGTTAGAGGATAGGTAATCATGGCAAAGAAAAGAGGGTTGGCTGCCAATCGAGGTTTAGATGCCTTATTAGGGTCAATCAAAAAAGAAAAGCAAATTGCCGCCTCTGCCTTACAAGATGACACGGTAGTGCGTGAGCATACTGAGTCAACCAAAATACCACAACCTATTGAGCAAGAAGATAGCGCAGCTGCGGCTGTTAACAAGCCTTCTGCTCTACCAGTGTCTGAACAAACCACTGACAATAATAATCGTAAAGCGCGGACGATAAAAAAAGCCCCTGTTAATAAAGCGCGCGCGAACGCCACAGAAAATAGCGCTTCTGAAGACCAAATCAGCTTGGTGCAAATCGATGTGACACGTCTGCAAGCAGGTAAGTATCAGCCGCGCCGTGATATGAGCGAAACGGCGCTGGCAGAATTGGCTTCTTCTATTGAGCAGCATGGCGTCATGCAGCCGATTGTTATTCGTCCATTACTGGCCAATGAAGATAAAAGCGAAGCCTTGGTGACGCATGAGATTATCGCTGGTGAGCGCCGCTGGCGTGCGGCAAAAATGGCGGGTAAATCGGTTATACCAGCGATTGAACGTGCATTATCCGATGAATTGGCCATAGCATTAGCCTTGATTGAAAATATTCAGCGCGAAGATTTATCGGTGATTGAGCAGGCAGCTGCCCTGCAGCGTTTTCATACCGAGTTTGGTATGAGCCATGCGATGATTGCCGAAGTTGTTGGTAAAGCGCGTACCACAGTATCAAACCTTTTGCGCTTGAATCAGCTGCACGATACAGTTAAAGATCATTTGGCAACCAGTGCGTTAGATATGGGACATGCGCGTACCCTGTTGGCGCTATCATCAGAACAGCAACCTATCATTGCGCAAAAAATCATTGATGCCGGCATGACGGTGCGCGAGGCTGAGAAATTGGTGAAATCAATCTTGCAGCCAGCACCAAAAGCCAATCGCACCGAGCAAGTACAGTCTCGCGATGTTGAGCGCTTAACCCAGCGTTTAACTGATATGTTAGGCGCAGAAGTAAAGCTTAAACATAAAAAAGATGGGCAGGGTAGTGTTGAGATATTCTTCCACAATCATGATCAGCTAGCGGCTTTGATTAAGTATATAGAAGCGCAGGCTTAGGGCCTTTTATACCCCTGAACTGGTTATTCAAATGTAAAACCGTCTTTTAATAATTAACAAAAACATAGAAGAGAGTGCGTATGTGGGAGCTGGTAAAAGCAGGTGGCTGGCTGATGACACCTATCGTGGTGTGCTCAATATTGGCATTGGTGATTATTATCGAACGTAGCCATACGTTGCAGTTTAATAAAATTGTACCCAATAGATTGCGCGAACAGCTAATAACCCGTCTACGTGAAAACGGCGACATCGGTCGTACGCAGCTGATGAATGTCAAAGAAAAAACCCCTTTGGGTGATATTCTGGCAACTGGCCTGCTGTATCGTCAATACGGCCTCGACTCGATGACAATGCACATGCAAAACCGCGCCAGTGTACAAGTGCATCAGTTAGAGAAAAATATCAATATGCTCGGTACTATTGGGGCGATTGCGCCATTGCTTGGTTTGCTAGGTACGGTGTTGGGTATTATCTCGTCGTTTTTGGCGATTACTGATGGCGCGATGCAAGACCCAACGATGCTAGCTGCTGGCGTGTCACAGGCTTTGATTACCACTGCTGCTGGTATGATTGTGGCTATTCCAGCTTTGGTTGCTTATCGTTATTTTCAGCGCCGTATTATCGATATTAATGCGCAGTTTGAAACGCAAGCGGGACTAATGATTCAAGAGTTATATGACTATCAATTGCTAGATAATATCAACAGTTCCGCTATGTCTCAGTCGATTACTCATGCAGCAGTAGATGATAAATCGAGTCATGTAAGTAATGAGCTTTCAATTGACACCTCAGATTTAAATCATACGGCGGCAGCGACTTAATTCTATTGTTTATATTATGGTAATTAATGATAAAAATAATAGTATGAATCACTGCTTATTAAATATATACCTTTAAGCACATTAAAGAGACTGATATGCGCTTTAGAAAACCGACCGTTGAGCCGCTTGAAATCAATCTGACGCCGATGATTGATTGTTTATTATTTTTAATCGTATTTTTACTGCTTGCTACTTCGTTTAATCACTTTAGCCGCTTAAATATTATTCTTCCTGAAGCGGAAGGGGTAGCATTAACAGAAGAGAAAAACAGTATTGAAGTCGCTGTGCAAGAAGATGGCAGTTATTTGGTTAATGGCATCACCCTTGCGAGTAGCGATGAGGCCGAGCTGACTAACGTGCTTCAGCAAGAGGCGGGAAGCAATCGTGATATGCTATTTGTCATTGCTGCTGATGCAAATGCCACCCATCAATCGGTGGTACGGGTCATGGATATCGCTGGTAAACTGGGTTTTTTAAATCTCAATATCAGTACGGTTGTGCCGCTTGGGCAGCCTTTACCAACATCTGCGCCGCAATAGATTTTAGGGCGTTTGATATATTGCTACAGTAAAAGCATCAAACGCCACTATCATGACCCTTGGTGTTTTTACTGCTGTATTTTATGTTCACTTGCCACTGCTGCATTTGTGTCATTTCTTTTTATACCTAAATTGAGGCTTTTATGAGCCAAGCTTATCAACCTGACTCTAAAAAAAATTCTGCTAAAAAGTTGTCAGCAGCGCCATCAAATACGCCCAGGCATAGGACTTTATTACGTCTGTTAAGCTACCTTAAACCTTATTGGTGGGCGTTAATTTTGGTTATAATAGGTTTTGCGATTAATGCGGCGACAGAGATTTGGATTGCCAAGTTATTGCAATATATCACTGATGCCATCAATCAAAACGATCAAAGCAAACAGGATTTATTTCCATTTATTATTGTGGCGCTGTTTTTTGTCCGCGGCGTGGGCAGTTTTTTGGGTAATTACTATACGGCATTGGTGTCGCGCAATCTTGTTTATGAGTTACGCGTTCAAGTGTTCAATAAGCTTTTGCGTTTGCCAAGCTCATTCTATCTGGCAAATCCAGCAGGGACGATTTCATCCAAGCTTATTTTTGATGTTGAGCAGGTGACTGCTGCCAGTACCGATTCGATGAAAACCTTGTTGCGCGATGGTCTGACCGTTGTGGCTTTGATAGGATTTTTGCTTTATAGCAACTGGCGTTTAACTTTGATTTTATTTGTGGTGCTGCCACCTATTTTATGGTTGATACGGGTGGCCTCAAAGCGTTATCTAAAGCTGTCTAAAGGTATTCAAGAAACCATGGGTAGTGTCAGCCACATCACCAATGAGGTCATCGGCGGCTATCAGGTAGTGAAAAATTATGGCGGACAAGCCTATGAAGCCAAGCGTTTTGATATAACCTCAAAGAAAAACTTGCGCCAAGGCATGAAGGTCGTGGTGACCAATAGCATTAATACCCCAGCGGTGCAATTATTGATGGCGATGGCGATGGCGGTCGTTGTATGGCTCGCGCTGCGCCCTGCCGTGATAGATAATATCTCGGCGGGTGAGTTTATCTCCTATATTGCTGCCGCAGGACTATTAAGTAAGCCGGTGCGCTCGCTCACTGATATCAACCAAAAATTGCAAAAAGGGCTTGCCGCCGGTGAGTCAATCTTTACTTTATTGGATGAGCCAGAAGAACAAGACACAGGCATACTTAGCCCGACTCTAGCAGGTGACATTCAGTTCGATAATGTCAGTTTGGTTTATCCTGATTCAACAGTAGCGCTGCATGATTTTACTTTGGATGTGCGTGCAGGCGAGACGATAGCACTGGTCGGGCGTAGCGGCGCTGGTAAGTCTTCACTCGTTAACTTACTCACGCGTACTTTAAATACGTCCTCGGGGCAAATCACCCTTGACGGTATGCTAATTGACGATATCAAACTTGAAAGCTTGCGCGCGCAGATTGCGATGGTCAATCAACAAGTGGTACTGTTTAATACCACGGTGTTTAATAATATTGCCTATGGCAGCCTAGCGGATAAAACCCAAGCTGAGGTCGAGCGCGCTGCAAAAGACGCTTTTGCCCATGATTTTATTATGAAAATGCCAAATGGCTATCAAAGTGAGATTGGCGCTGAAGGCTTGCAGCTGTCAGGCGGTCAACGTCAGCGTATCTCGATTGCGCGTGCGTTATTGAAAGACGCACCGATTTTGATTTTAGATGAAGCCACTAGTGCGTTAGATAACGAGTCAGAGTACTATATTCAAAAAGCACTCGATAACGTCATGAAAGATAGGACGACACTGGTGATTGCCCATCGTTTAACAACGATTGAATCGGCTGACCGTATTGCGGTGTTAGATAGCGGTCAAATTGTCGAATTAGGCACCCACGAAGAGCTGATGCAACTACATGGCCATTATGCGCAAATGTACGCGCGTGATTTTGAATAAAGATGGCTGCATAACTAGGATAAATAACACATCATCATGAGTATTGAAACCACAATGACGCGTGCATGGCAACGTCAGGCTGCTTGGCTCTGGCTGCTACTGCCTGTCAGCTGGTTGTATGGATTCATTACGATGGTGCGCCGTCAGGCTTATCAGGTAGGCCTATTTTCCAGTTATCGTGCGCCTATTCCGCTGATGGTAATTGGTAATATCACGGTAGGCGGCAGCGGTAAGACACCGTTGATTATTGCCTTGGTTACTCATCTGCAAAAACAAGGAATAAAAGTAGGCGTTATCAGCCGCGGCTATGGTGGTGATAGTAATCAGATGCCAGCTTTGGTACATGCCGATAGCTTACCAAGCATCGTAGGGGATGAGCCGTGTTTAATCGTCAATATGACAGGCGCGGCAATGGCCGTTTGCCCCAATCGTAAGCAGGCTATTACCACTTTGTTAAACGCACATCCTGATTTACAACTGATTATTGCTGATGATGGCTTGCAGCATTATGCGCTGCAACGTGATATCGAATGGATTGTGGTCGATGCGTCGCGTGGTTTTGGTAATCAGCAATTGCTACCAACCGGTTTTTTACGCGAACCCATGTCGCGCTTACAAGGCGCTAATGTAGTCTACCATGAAAAGGCAGAGATGATAGCGACGAATAACAAGCAAGCTCAATCTACTCGTTTAACCATGCATCTACAAGCCGATGAATTGCAAATTTTATGGCCTTCTGCTGTTGATATAGATGGTTTAAGTGTCGCAGCAAAAACGCCTATGCCACTTATGCCACCTATACCAAATGGTCGGGTACATGCGGTAAGCGGTATCGGTTATCCGCAGCGTTTTTTTGATACCTTAATGGCGCTCGGTTTTGATGTCATTGGGCACGCTTATCCCGATCATTATGATTTTAGCTTGACTGAGCTTTTACAATATAGCGAGCTGCCGATCATTGTCACCAGTAAAGACGCGGTCAAAATCAGAGCGTTACTAATAAATATGTCTAGCCGCCAACCACTTAACGATGAATATCAAGAACTCGTTCATCGCTTATGGGTATTGCCAGTGACTGCGGTGTTATCAGACGGTTGCTATGTCAGCTTACAGCAGCAATTAAAAGCTTTAAATATTAATTTATCTAAAAGCACAAAAGCGTAAATGATTTTATAGGAATAAACCATGTCGTCAGACTTAATATCAGCTGAAACAATGCCAATTGAAGCTGCGCCAGCCAAAACTCATATTGTTATTCCTGCGCGCTTTAAAAGTACGCGCTTACCCGGTAAGCCATTATTAAAGATTCATGGCAAACCAATGATACTGTGGGTGGCTGAAAAAGCACAGTTGGCTGATTTTTCTGACGATATGTGTATTGCGACTGATGATGAGGCGATTGCTAAAGTTTGCACAGAGGCAGGTTTTGATGTGGTGATGACCAGTAATGAGCATGCGTCAGGGACCGACCGTTTGGCGGAAGTTGCCGCTATCAGAGGCTGGGCTGAGCACGATATCGTGGTCAATATGCAGGGTGACGAGCCTTTGGTACCGCCGTTATTGTTACAGCAAGTCAAAGCCCTGCTAGTGCAAGATAGCGACAGCGTGATGGCGACTTTATGCGAGCCTATCGAAGACTACGAAACTTTTATGCGCCCATCGGTCGTAAAAGTTGTCAGTCAGACGTCCAGCAATTTACAGCGTGCATTATATTTTAGCCGTGCACCGATTCCGTGCGACCGTGATGTGGTTTTGGCAAAAGATAAAAATATACAGCAGCAACCACCAAAAAATGCTTATCGTCATTTGGGGCTATACGCCTACCGCGTTAGCTTGTTACAGCAGTTTGTGCATTGGTCACAAACGCCGCTCGAGATATTAGAAAGCCTAGAGCAATTACGAGTTTTAGAAAATGGTGGTCATATTGCTATTGCCACTGCAAGCTGTCATCTGCCAGCCGGCGTCGATACCCAAGAAGACTTAGACCGGCTCAATGCCATGAGCTTAGTTGATTTTCAAAACTGCTAATTTACACAAATTAATAATAGCCTAAGTAAATGTTTATAAAGTATTTTATTAAATAGAGTAGGATTGTTTGTTACTCAAAGGTTGTAAGTGTATTTAAGGTATTGAGCGATGATCGTGAATGAGGTAACTGAAATGACCAGCGCATTGCCTTTGACGGATAATATATATTTTGCACCGCTATTACCGTGGCAAAATGAGTTGTGGTCACAGCTGACTAAGCGGGTATTAATGCCGCAGCAATCTTTGCCGCACGCGCTCTTAGCGGCCGGTATGCAAGGGATGGGTAAGCGTGCTTTTGTCTGGCGTTTGGTGGCATGGTTATTATGCCGTGAGCGCGATAGCCATCCGCTCGGCGCTTGCGGGGCTTGTGAGAGCTGTCAATGGCTTAGATCAGGGACGCATCCAAGTTTACAAGTCTTGCCAATGATTAGTATGCCAGTCAGTGCCGATAATGCTCATGCTAAAGAAGCAGCAACTAGCACCGCAAAAGACAAAAAATCTGCCAAAGCTGCCAGTAATGCTGCGTTAAAAATAAAAGTTGATGATATCCGTGCTTTGCAGCCATTTATTTATCAAGGCGGGCAGGGCATGCGGATTTGTGTGCTAGATTATGCAGAGCAAATGACGGTTGCAGCTGCAAATGCGTTGCTCAAAACCTTGGAAGAGCCACAAGCGCAAGTGCATTTATTCCTCATCAGTGATACTCCGGCGCAGTTACTGCCAACCATAAAAAGCCGCGTTCAGCAGCTGGCATTGCAAACGATTGATCCTGCTGTTTCAGTCGATTATGTCACTCATGCTTTAGGCAGTACGGTCAACCGTGAGGCGGTCGGAACGGCGGCTATTGAGCAGCTGATACAGTTGGCAAATGGCGCGCCTTTAGCAGCGGTGGCCCTTGCACAAGCGCCTTGGTATAGTAAGCGCGCGCTATGGCTGACAACGTGGCAAGCGTTACGTAGCGGTAAACGCAGTAGCGTGGCGGCAAGCGATTATTGGCAAACCCAGTTGAGTATAAGCGAGTTTATTCAACTGTCGGAGCTGATGCTGGTCGATATGCGCCGTGTATGTTTGGGTCTCGATGCGCTGCAAAAGGACATCGATTTATCCGCCTCTTTCAGCAATTACAAACCTGCTGAAAGTAGCTTTGAGGCGTTTATAAACAGTCTACAACAAACAAAAATCGCCCTACAACAAAATGTGCAAGAAAAATTCGCTTATGATAAGCTGATGCAAGAATTGGCGTATTTATAAATTAAAATAAAGTAAACCTCACTCATAAAGGAAGCTAACTATGGCAATGCCAGGACGTGGCGGGATTTTAACCTGCCATATTGAAGATATGGAAACGTTATACGCAAGCTATTTATCCTTTGTGACCAATGGCGCGTTGTTTGTGCCGTCTGATAGAATACAAAAACTGGGCGATGAGGTGTTTATTGCCGTCACTCTGCCCAATTCTAGCGAACGCTTACCGATGAATGGTAAAGTGGTTTGGATCAATTCAAAAAGTCAAAGCGGCCGCCCAGCAGGTTTTGCGGTACAAATAGGCACTGATGTCGCTGGGCTAAGAATTAAAAACGAGGTCGAGCGCTTATTGGCCGGTAAGCTTGATAGCTTGCAGTCGACTTATACGATGTAGTATTTTGCAGAGCTTGAAATGTATTTGCTATGAGCATAATACATTTAGCGAAAAAATGAAAAAAGCAGCCTTCTATATTGATGAGGCTGCTTTTTTATGCGCCGTATTTTATTGAATGCTATAGTGAGTGAAAAGTAATATCGATACATCACGCACTGCTGATATCAATTTTTCTTGCTTGCTGTGCCTGCGCAGACAGAGGCTACAAAAAATTAATACCAGCAATACCGTCGCGTTTTTAGAATATTTTGATTATACAGGCATACATTTGGCTAATAGCGCGGTGGCACGTACATATCATCGGGAATTGGCTCGCGGTAATATTCATCATCGCGCTTGCGTTCGGGCAATTCAATCTCATCGCGCGGTACTTCTTTATAGGGGATTTGCTCAAGTAAATGAGCGATACAGTTTAGCCGTGCGCGTTTTTTATTATTGCCTTCGACCACCCACCACGGCGCTTCAGGGATATGGGTGCGCTCAAACATGGTCTCTTTGGCTTTGGTATAATCCTCCCAGCGCCGACGTGATTGTAAGTCCATCGCTGACAGTTTCCACTGCTTAAGTGGGTCATGAATCCGGCTCATAAAGCGTGAATGCTGCTCATCATCGGTAATCGAAAACCAGTATTTGACCAAGCGAATACCTGAGCGTACCAGCATACGCTCAAATTCAGGTACTGATTGAAAGAACTCTTCGTACTGGGCATCGGTACAAAACCCCATGACGCGTTCAACGCCCACCCGGTTGTACCAGCTGCGATCAAACAAGACAATCTCGCCAGCGGCGGGCAAGTGCGCTACATAACGCTGGAAATACCACTGCGACTGTTCGCGTTCGGTTGGTGCGGGTAGCGCAGCAACGCGGCAAACACGCGGGTTTAAGCGCTGGGTAATACGCTTGATAGCACCACCTTTACCCGCAGAATCACGCCCTTCAAATATCACCACAATGCGCTCGCCGTATTCGACCACCCAATCTTGTAGTTTGATAAGCTCTCGTTGTAGTCGCAGTAATTCTTCAAAATAAGTACGCCGATCGAGCTTTTCTTGCTCACTCATCACGCGGCCATCAAAACGAAAGTCGCGCACGTAATCGTCTATCTCATTTTCCAGCTCTTCGTCATAGCTGTCGATCAAATCTTGATGCATTTTGCGTCGTAGCTCATCGTCAAACACCTCTTTATCCATACGAGTAATAAAGCTGTCTTGTTCGAGTGCTGACCGCGCTTGCCGCTTTGAGGCATTTAAGGTTTGTCGGTCGATCGATGAGGAATCTTTGCTCATAATAAGCTCCTAAGCAATATTTTTATGGTTATTATTCATTATGATAGCGCTATATGTGGTTTATTACTCTAGCATATTTACAATAACGCTATGAGTACACCGTGTTTACTTGTTGCAGTCTTTTTAATGTTTTTTTCAACCAAAACAAAAAACTCCCTCTAATCATCAGATTAAAGGGAGCATTAACATTGAATGCTATTTATTGGCTAATTAACTTAACTAATAAATTATTTCTCTAGAATACAGGTTACGCCTTGACCGCCAGCGGCGCAAATTGAGATAAGCGCGCGACCTGACCCTTTTTGGTCTAACAATTTGGCAGCAGTGGCTAGGATACGACCACCGGTTGCGGCAAATGGATGACCTGCGGCAAGTGATGAGCCATTGACGTTTAGCTTGCTACGATCGATAGAACCTAGTGGTGCATCAAGACCTAGACGCTCTTCACAGAATTTCTCATCTTCCCAAGCCGCCAATGTTGACAATACTTGTGAAGCAAAGGCTTCATGGATTTCATAAAAATCGAAATCTTGCAGCGTTAAACCAGCGCGCTCAAGCATACGTGGTACTGCATAAGCAGGTGCCATCAATAGACCTTCAGTGGTACCAGATTTGCCAATGAAATCAACGGCAGCTGTTTCTTGATGGACGATATAAGCCAAAGGCTTAAGACCGCGCTCTTTTGCCCACTCATCAGTACCCAGTAGTACACAAGAAGCACCGTCAGTTAGTGGGGTAGAGTTGGCAGCTGTCATTGTTGGGTTGGCGTTCTTTTTGCCAAACACTGGCTTTAACTTACCCAGTTTTTCCAAAGTTGTGTCTGGACGCAAGTTGTTGTCGCGAGTCAGACCTTTATAAGGCGTGATTAGGTCATCAAAGAAACCGTCGTCGTAAGCACGTGCTAGGTTTTGATGGCTATTAAATGCTAGCTCATCTTGTGCTTCACGGCTGATATTCCATTCAAGTGTCGTGATGGCTTGATGCTCGCCCATAGACAGACCAGTACGTGGCTCACCGTTTTGCGGCGCATCGATCAAGTCTTTTGGGTTTAAGCCCATTAATGCTTTTAGACGTTGCTTGTTGTCTCTTGCTGCACCTAACTTAATAAGCACTTTACGTAGACCATCACCAATTGCGATAGGGGCATCAGACGTCGTATCTACACCACCAGTAATGGCTGAGTCGATAAGACCAAGGGCGATTTTGTTTGCAGAGGCAAACGTTGCTTGCAAGCCAGTACCACAAGCTTGTGACACATCATAAGTCGGTGTGTGTGGATTAAGCGCAGTGTTCAATGTCGCTTCACGAGTCAAGTTGATATCACGGCTAAGCTTCATGACCGCACCAGAAACAACTTCACCTATTACTTCGTCTTGTAGGTTGTAACGTTCAACCAAACCATCTAGAGCGGCTGTTAGCATATCAGTGTTGCTAACATCAGCGTATGAACCGTTTGAGCGTGCAAATGGGATACGGTTACCACCTAAAATAGCAACACGGTTTTGACCTGTCGCTGGTTTAGATTTATTGGCTTTCTTAGCAGTAGTGGCTGGCTTTTTAGTAGCAGCTGCTTTATCGTCGGTTGCTTTTTTGCTGGTTGTTTCTTTATTAGCAGTTTCTTTCTTAGCAGAGTCTTTAGCATTGCTGGTTTTAGCGGCGGCCTTAGTCTCAGTACTGCTAGTGTTCTTAGCAGCAGTGTCTTTTGTAGCGCTATCAGTAGACTTAACAACAGTGCTTTCAACAACAGGGCTATCAGGGTGATTGTTTTTAGTACTCATAATATTATCCTTAAAAAATATGGGTAGAAGATAAAAGGGAAAAACAAAATAAAAATAAAAGAGAAAAACATAGTACACGGCAGAGAAGGTTAGCATAAGGCGCTTTTTACGCGCTTACTGTATCTCTTTAGCAAACGATGTGACGCTAATTTTAAGCTCATGCCTTCAATGCTAATTATCAAACGCTACTGATTATACTGGTTAGTATTGACGAATAACATTGCATAACGGCGCTTTTGATAATATATTGTTATCTATAAATGCATTTGCCATAACTTATACGTTATATTTTAACATAAGTGGGGTGTTTTTAAGGCGAGAAAAAGTTGCTATCTTGTATACTGGCTTGTCTACAGATTATGATAGACAGGCGCAACTTTTGGACTTGTTTTGCATGGAAGTGTATAGTTAGAGCAATTTTGAACCTGTTTATTTATATTAATAATTTTTTTCTTCTCATCAATTATAGGATTATATTATGTCAGACCGTTATGGTGATTTTGTGCAGTCTTCTATTGGCCGAAAAGTGGCAAAAAATCTAGGCTTGCCGATGCCAGTAGAGCTAGACCGTTTTGATAGTGGTCAGCCGTCAGTACGCGGTAGTGTATTGGTTGGCCGTGCTGATGGCGACAATACTGCCATCAGTGAATCAGTTGCTCGTATTTTGTCAGACCTGCACGCTGATGTATTTGTAAACAGCCGTGATGCGGTAAAAGACGCGCTGGCTGATGCAGGCGTGAAAGCCAAAGCCAATACCGGCGGCGATGACAAATTTAAAGTTTTATTGTTTGATGCCAGCAATATCAGTAATGCTGATGAGCTCAAACAAGTGTATGAGTTCTTTCATGCAGTAGCGCGCCGCGTCGAAAAATCAGGTCGTGTTATCGTTATCGGTCGTCCACCAGAAGATCTAAAAGATATTGAAGCGGCATTGGCACAGCGCTCGCTTGAAGGTTTTGTGAAATCTGTTGGTAAAGAGTTTAAGCGCGGTATCACCGCCCAGCTTATCTACGTGGCAGAAGGCGCTGAAAAGAACCTAGACTCAACGTTACGCTTCTTTGCCTCAGCGCGCTCAGCTTATGTGTCAGGACAAGTGGTACGTGTGACTAATGGCGCCAACGTTGATGTCGATTGGACGCAGCCTTTAGGCGGTAAAACCATGCTCGTCACTGGCGCAAGTCGCGGTATCGGTGAAGCCATCGCTCGTGTGTTGGCACGCGAAGGCGCTCATGTTATCTGTCTTGATGTACCGCAGCAGCAAGCGGACTTACAAAAAGTCGCCAGCGAAATCAGTGGTTCAGTATTAACCGTCGATATCACCAGTGAAGATGCGGGCAAAGAAATCGCAGAGGCGGCGCAAAAGCGTGGCGGTTTAGATGCCGTTATTCATAATGCTGGCGTGACCCGTGATAAGACACTAGCAAAAATGGATGAGAAAAAGTGGGACATGGTTATCAACATCAACTTGGGCAGTATTGCCAAGCTAAACCGCTACTTGCTAGATAATGATGTACTAAAAGACCATGCACGTATCGTCTGCGTTTCATCTATCTCAGGTATCGCTGGTAATCTAGGTCAAAGTAACTATGCTACTTCTAAAGCGGGCGTCATCGGTTTGGTAAACGCGACTGCTAAGCAATTAGACGACGGTTCTAAAGGCATGACTATCAACGCTGTAGCGCCAGGGTTTATCGAAACGCAAATGACAGAAGCCATTCCGTTTGCCATTCGTGAAGCCGGTCGCCGTATGAACTCAATGAGCCAAGGCGGTTTACCAATCGATGTGGCTGAAACCATTGCATGGCTTGCGTCGCCAGCTTCTGGTGGTCTAAATGGCAATATCGTACGTGTTTGTGGTCAAAGCTTGTTGGGTGCATAATTGAGAGAATATAGATAAAATATTGCTCGATAAATGACTAAATCATAGTGAGCAAGCCTATATTAAGTAAGTAGGGTGTATGAGGTTTTTAAATGGACCTCACATATGCTTACGAAAAATTGCTGACAAATTGTAATAAAGCTGCCCAAGGGTGGCTTTTTTATGATAAAAACAGGTATGAATAAAAGCATGTGCCAGTAAATGAACCAGTAAACCAACCAGTAAACAAATAAGCCGACAAACGAATGCTTCACTGTTTACAAGTAGCCAGATAATTTGCTCCAGCCTCAGTTAGCTCAACCCCATTTAGGATTTATTATGTCAGACAAACATTATGATGCGTTGCCAAAAGCGCATACCACCTACGCCAATATCGTCAAGAGCTTATTGCCTATTGGTAATAACGAAAAGGTCAGCCGCGATCAGTTGCCACAAGCGACGTATTATGTAGATAATTTGCACATCGACCAAAATAATCTTGACGATTATCGTAAGATTTGTGGTTTCGCCGACAATGGCAAAATACCGATTACCTATTTTTCTGTTTTATCACAGACGTTACAAATGAATATGATGGTCAAAGAGCCATTTCCCTTTGCTATGCTAGGTTTGGTGCATGTGGATAATAGCGTGACGCAGTATCGTCCTATCGGTGAGCGTGAAACGGTAGCGATGGCGGTGAAGTTTGATAATCTACGCGACCATGCGCAAGGCCAGCAGTTTGATTTTGTCACCACGGTGAAATCAGATGACGAGGTAATTTGGGAAGGCACTTCTACTTATTTGTCACGTGGAAAAAAATCAGGTAGCAAAGATAAAAAAAGCACGCCGCGTCCAGTGACCGTTAAGCCTTTGGTGAATGAAGAAGGCGTGCACAGTATCTTTGAAGTACCAGAAGATATCGGCCGTCGTTATGCGTTTGTTTCAGGGGATTTTAACCTCATCCATCTCCATCCACTATCGGCACGCGCATTTGGTTTTCCAAAAGCCATCGCTCACGGCATGTGGTCAAAAGCTAAATGTCTAGCGCTGATGGATGAGCTACCAGATGCTTGCACGATCAATGTATCATTTAAGCTGCCTATCTTTTTGCCAGCAGAAGTAGAGCTGATCGCTGAGCCGATAGCAGCGTTAAAGAGCCCTACCGATACTTGCGAATTTGGCTTATTTAGTGCTAAAAACGACAAGCCGCATCTTGCTGGTGTGATTAAATTGCAAAGCGAAAATCAATAGATTGCGCCATATTTTTAACCTTTATATTTTATTAACCAATTATTCATTATGACTTTACATGACAATGCAACAAGCGTAGCTGCGCCCGATAACTCAGCTACCATAGATGAAGCTACTGCTAAAGATAACGGTATCGATTTGGAAAATATGTTTGAGCCGTATTTTCGCCCTGATGACAACACCATCGTGTGCGGCGCCCTCGACGACGAAAAAGTCGCTGCTTTAGCGGCGGCTGGCGTTGAGTTGGTGCTTAACTTGCAGCCAGATGATGAGCTAAATTTTGATGAGCGCGCGGCGGTAGAGCGCGCCGGTATGTATTACGAGCAGCTACCTATCAGCGGGGCCAAGGATTTAAAACAGTTAAATATATTGGCGTTTGATAACATCTTGCGTCAGTACCATGGCAAAAAAACCGTCTTGCACTGTGGTTCTGGTAATCGCGCTGGTGCAGCGGTAGCATTGCGTGCGGGCTGGTTACGCGGACGCAAAATGGATACGGCAATGGAGCGCGGGCGCAGTCATGGTTTGACGAAGCTAGAAGAAGAGGTTCATAATCGTTTATTGGTTCCACGCTAGACTCATGGCATACTAAGCATGTATGGCAAACTGTACGCGTTACATATGAGCGATATACAACAAAAAAGGCGACCAATAGGTTGCCTTTTTTATGAGCAAATTTCGTGATTAATTAGCTAATGAATTTTTTGACTATAAAAAATGTTTTTATAAATAAAGCGAGTGAATAATGAAAAATAATAATGAGAAAGCTAATAATCAAAACGTCAATACGTCTACTAATCCTGTTATTCAGCAAAAATTACAACAATTGCTAACATATTTGCAGCTTGATGACGCACCAGCTGGCGGTGCCTTGGTAGTTTATCAAGCGGGGCAATGTATTGCTCAGGCTAGTGTGGGAATGGCGCGCGCGGATTTGTCATGGAGCCCCGATACCCTATCGCTGAATTTTTCAACAGGGAAAGGGGTGTTGGCGACATTGGTGCATGTGTTGGTCTCCGAGCATATGCTTGATTATGACCGAGCGATTGCGGATTATTGGCCTGCTTTTGCCGCGCAAGGAAAAGAACAGATTACTTTACGTAGCGTCATGTCGCATCAAGGCAACTTGTTTTCGATTCAAAGTATCGATGTCGATAATGACATGGTGCTCGATTGGCAGCTCATGCTAGAAAAGGTTGCTGCTATGCCAGTAACAGCGCCTGAAGACAGCGCCTTATATGAGAGCGCTTATAGCGCCTTGGTTTATGGCTGGGTACTGGGCGGCGTGATAGAAGCCGTTACCCATATGTCATTAGCTGACGCATTGCGTCACTATTTGACTGAGCCGCTAGGAATTGCAGACAGCTGTTATTTTGGGGTGCCAGACGATAAAGTAGATGAAGTGGCTCATTTGGTTAAATATTTCCAAACAGACGAATACGCAGCCCAGCAAATAAGCAATCAGGAGCTGTCGCAAGCGCGACCTCGCCGCAGCAAACCCGTGTTAAGAGCGGATTCTGAAAATACTTTGCGTATTTATTCAAGCCTACCAAGCTATACTTGTTGGCAAAAAAGAGCGCTAACCAATCAAGCAAGCGAAAATGAAAGCGCAATGGCAGATGAGCTGCCTAATTTGGATACAGCAAAAATTAACCGTTTATACTTCAATAACAGCCAGCTTAATCTAAAAAACTATAAATCGGCTCTTGTGTTGGCTAATAAACAACCTATCGATTATTACGATAAACGGACGCTACAAGCCATCATTCCCGCTGCCAACGGCGTGGCATCAGCGCAAGCATTAGCAACTATTTATGCCATGCTAGCCAATGGCGGTACATGGCAGGGGCAGACATTAATTGACGACGCAACATTTAAGCAGCTTTCAACCCCGCAAACCACTGGCATGGACGCGGTAATGCCGGCGAAAATGAACTGGCGCTTGGGCTATCATCGCAGGTTTAGCATTTGTCAAAGTGAAGCTTCTAATATGAGCGCGCAAGGTTTTGGGCACATGGGTTATAACGGTTCGGTTGCGTGGTGTGATCCTGCGCGGCAATTGTCGTTTACCTTTATCCATAATTTTGATGTAACAATGCTCAATGATGTCCGCCAGTTTGCGCTGACGGAAGCGGTATTAGATTTGATTGACGCTGGAATCTAGTAGACGTGACTCTTGAACTTAACTCAATATTCTTGTTGCCAGTATGAAAAACAGAAATACAGGTGCTTAAAGGATAAGTAGCAACACTATAACTAACAAAAGTATTGAGGTAGTCGTCCGAAATTATCCATGGCGCGGCTTATTAGGCGTGAGCTTAAGCAACCTTGGGGAAATCAAACCATGGATAAAGATAGACGCCAAAATGACAATTGAGCAGACTATCCAAAGTTTAACAGCGTCTACTTCATCAAAGAAGCCTTGATTGAGGGCGTAAGACAGATAATATAAGGTGCCAATACCGCGTATACCGAGCGCAGAAATGGCATACTTTTCAGTATAGGGCAGCTTTAATCCTGATAGAGCAATCAATCCGCCAATCGGTCGAATCAATAATAAAAAGGTAAAGCTGACGATATAGACGCGCCATGTCAGCTCAACGCCAGCTTGCAGTCCTTGACCTAAAAACATGCCAAAAACCACAAGAACTAAGGACATCAGTAAGCCTTCTGACTGCTCAGCAAAATCGTGCAGCTTTTGGTGATAACTGTGTTCACGCTCCGAGCGCCGAAAAGCAAAGGCGGCGACAAATACTGCAATAAAGCCATAGCTGTGCACATATTCTGCCAAACCATAGGCCAGCAAGGTGAGAGCTATGACGACATAGCCTTGAGAGATGGTGGTATTGTGGCTGTATTTCGAAAAAACCAATTTTGCTAGTAATTTACCAACCACAATCCCGACCACCAAACCTGCGCCAATTTTCCACAGCACATCAGTCGTAAACCATTGCCACAGCATTTCACCTGTGAACTGCTGCCCGCCGCTATAAGCTTCTGCGACCTTAATCGCTAAATAGACAAATGGGAACGCCAAGCCGTCATTTAACCCTGCTTCTGAGGTCAAGGTAAAGCGCGGTGTATCCTCGCCGCCAGTATTGGGCGGTCCGACTTGGATACTAGAGGCTAGCACAGGATCGGTCGGAGCCAGTACCGCACCGAGCAAGATGGCCGCGCCTAATGTCAAACCAAAAGCATAATAGCCCAATGCTGCCATTACAAAAATACCAATCGGCATGGTGATAAGTAGTAAGCGCACAGTCGGACGCCATAAGTGCCACGACAGCTCAGTATCTATCTTGATACCTGCACCAACCAGCGAAACCAATACCACGATTTCGGTCAGTTTTTCGATAATTAAACCGTTATCCATCGGATTTAAAAAAGATAAACTGGTCCACCAATAGCCCATGAGTAAACCAAAGCTTACTTGCAGCATGGGCAGCGAGATGGGCGTACGTTTAAAAAGAATAGGAAACAGTGCCCCGAATAAAAAGGCAATACCGCAGACCAATAAGAATAAATTATAGTTTTCAATCATAAGTTTGGTGCACGCTATTTTTTGGTTTTAAAAAGATAAAGTTACAAGAGGTTTAATCGCTATTAATAATGAGCGCAAATGCTTTTTATTACCGCAAAAAAACGTTAACAGAACGGCAGTAGCGTTGTTTTTTGGTGAAAAAAAGCCTACATGGCGCAGGCTTTGGGTAATTCTATAAGGTTAGTGATAAATTATTGCGTTTACAGATTTATTTAACGCTCAACTTGGCTCACATCACGGACGGCACCCGTATCGGCACTGGTAGTCATAGCTGCATAAGCACGCAGCGCAGGCGAGACGTGACGCTCACGGCTCACAGGCTTCCATGCGTTACGTCCACGCGCTTCCATCTCTTCACGGCGCGCAGCAAGCTCGGCATCGCTGACTTGCATATTGATGGTACGGTTCGGGATATCAATATGAATGGTGTCGCCTTCTTGTACTAAACCAATCGCGCCACCTTCAGCTGCTTCTGGGCTGGCGTGACCAATGGATAAGCCTGAGGTGCCGCCAGAGAAACGACCATCTGTGAGCAGCGCACACTCTTTGCCCAAACCTTTAGACTTAAGATAAGTGGTTGGATACAGCATTTCTTGCATACCAGGCCCACCTTTTGGGCCTTCATAGCGAATGATGACCACATCGCCGGCGACAATTTGGTCATCAAGCACGGCGGCTACGGCAGCGTCTTGTGATTCAAAGATACGTGCGCGTCCGGTAAAGACTAAGATGCTTTCATCGACGCCTGCGGTTTTAACCACGCAGCCGCGCTCAGCAATATTGCCGTATAGTACTGCTAAGCCGCCATCGGTTGAATAGGCATGCTGAGCACTACGAATACAGCCCGACTCACGATTGACGTCAAGGTTTGGCCACTCTTTTGATTGCGAGAAGGCCTGCGTGGTACGGACGCCACCAGGAGCGGCAATATAGCGCGCACGTGCCTCAGTATTATCAGGATTCATGATATCCCATTTATCGATAGCATCTCTCATGCTTGCGCTATGAATGGTTGGGATATCGGTAGTCAGTAAACCGGCACGGTCAAGCTCGGCAAGTAACGCCATCACACCACCAGCACGGTGGACATCTTCCATATGATATTTTTGTGAAGCAGGAGCGACTTTCGACAGGCAAGGGACACTACGGCTTAGGCGGTCAATATCATGCATTTTAAAATCAACTTCCGCTTCATTGGCGGCGGCAAGTAGATGCAAGATAGTATTGGTCGAGCCACCCATCGCAATATCTAAGCTCATCGCATTTTCAAAAGCGGCTTTGGTAGCGATAGAGCGCGGTAATACCGAATCATCATCTTGCTCATAACGGCGCTTGGCCAATGATACAATCGTGCGACCCGCTTCTAAAAACAACTCGCGGCGTAACGAATGCGTGGCCAATAGCGAGCCATTACCCGGCAATGATAAGCCTAATGCTTCGGTCAAGCAGTTCATTGAGTTGGCGGTAAACATTCCAGAGCATGAGCCACAAGTTGGGCAAGCCGAGCTTTCAATCGCTAAGACATCTTCATCGCTGATATTATCGTCGGCGGCGTCCATCATGGCATCGACCAAATCAAGCTTACGAATGGCATTGCCTTTACTGTCAGTGGTATGGACGTCGCTACCGCCATCATTATTATGGCTATGAGCGACAGTACTAGCGATGACCTTGCCAGCTTCCATCGGGCCGCCAGAGACGAAAACAACAGGGATATTGAGGCGCATGGCTGCCATCAGCATACCAGGGGTGATTTTATCGCAGTTAGAAATACAGACTAGGGCGTCGGCGCAGTGGGCGTTGACCATATACTCAACCGAGTCCGCAATCAAATCACGGCTTGGTAATGAATACAACATCCCGCTATGACCCATGGCAATACCGTCATCGACCGCAATGGTATTAAACTCTTTTGCCACGCCGCCCGCTTTTTCAATCTCACGCGCCACCAGTTGCCCCAAGTCTTTTAGATGCACGTGACCGGGGACAAACTGGGTAAAGGAGTTGGCAATGGCGATAATTGGTTTGCCAAAGTCGCCATCCGTCATACCCGTCGCACGCCATAGGGCACGCGCACCTGCCATATTACGACCGCCAGTAGAAGTTTTTGAGCGATAATCCATGTGATATTCCTTACAAATAAGCGAGATTTATAAACGTCTGCAGCATCCGCTGTCATACGGATAGTGTGCTTTTTATGCCATGTGAGTACTAGTGAATAATACTAAGGCGTTACCATACCATTAGATATGGATAACTGAAAATCATTAACCAATAATCATAAAGACTTGAGGGTCAATATTTAAACGAGGTGCTCTAAAATAGCGCTCTCAAACCAAGGCAAATCGGATTTATCGGTTTCAAGTTTGGCGATGACGACTAAGGCGTGAGGCGCTGGCAAGAATTGATAGTCAGGACTGGCAGCAATAGTCAGTAGCTGTTTATCGTTTTCGGCTTGCTCATCAATACTGATAAGTGTTTGCTTAGTATTCTTATAAAGCACATCAATACGACCAAAAAACTGCCACTCTTTAAAAGCAGCAGTAAGCGCATCGGCTTCATCTTTGGTATAAATTTGCTGGGTGTCTTTACCAGTATTGGTCCAATGCAGGCGTACGGCCAATTGCAGCGCTTCGCTAAACACTACCAATGAGCCAATCACTTTGACATGCCAAGGGCTGGTGATCAGCGCCTTATCAATACCGATAAGTTTCGCTGCCTCGTCAGCTGTCATGGGGGTATTAAACTGGGCAAGTAGGGCAGGTGTTAATGAATAAGTCTGTTTAATACTGTCATCTAAACTGTCGTAATGATACAAAAAGGGCAGTGGCATATCCTGCGTCATGATTTTTTTGCTGATTTTACAATTATGGATGCGCCAACTGATCGTTTTATCAGTCAATGCTTCAGCTAAAATAATGGCGTTTGGCTCAATGCTTGACAAGGTTGACGGTGCGCTATCTTCAAGCGTTTCATTAACCGCAGTATGATTTCTCATAGTGTCATAAGCGTGGTCGCTATGAGCGTCAGTAGTGTTTGATGATTGGGGTAATTGGGTTGGCAAGGCAGTCAAATCCATAAACCTGAGGTGATTAAAATAGAGGATTAATATAACATTTAAAGCGCACGGCTCGCCAATAAATTAATCGTATCACTTATAGAATTGTTGGTAGCAAAACTCAGTAAAATTGAAAGTGGCTAGTGAATGTATCAGCCACTTGTACTCAATCCAAATTTCGTCCACTATATTTGCTGAGCTATTTACCCTTTAGTACTGATAACCACGTAATGATAAATAATTAATGACCACCAATTAAGGAATAAAAATGAGTCAAGATAATCAAACCAAATACGATGATAATAATATCTTTGCCAAAATGTTAAACGGTGATATTCCTTATCATAAAGTGTTCGAGGATGACAAAACCCTTGCCTTTATGGATATCATGCCGCAAGCAAAGGGTCATGTATTGGTGATTCCTAAGCAAAAAGCCGTTGATTTGGCCGATCTTGAGCCAGAATACGCCGCCGCTGTGTTAATGACGTCCAAAAAAGTCATACAAGCGCAGCGCCAAGTATTCGAGCGTGAGGGTATTATTCAAATGCAGTTAAATGGCGCGCAAGCAGGGCAAACCGTCTTTCATTATCATGTCCATCTGATTCCATCTAGCATCCACGAGCTAGGCCGCCATGCGGTCACGCAAGCAGATCAAGGTGAGCTTGCGGAAATGGCCAAGCAGTTAGCCGAGGCTATTGATGCTTAATATCTTAAATTAACTATTAATAATACAACCATTAAAAAAAAGGCAGCTAACAAGTTGCCTTTTTTATTGCTGAGTAATAGTCATGTAACAAACGTTAAAATAGTGTTACGAGTTCGGCACTTGCCTAGGGTTTTTGCAGAGAGTGTGATAAAAATTATATTTGCTTTATAAGCGGTTTGATAAGAGCCGAACCATCTACTGCCTTTATTCCTGCCTTTATTCGTACAAATTCATAAAGTAGGCAGTGCTACCTTTTCTTGTTGTATTTAGCTTTCTTATTGATTGTTATTTTTTGAGGACATCACTTTTTATGAGTAAATTACCTCGCTCCACTATTTTGTTACCCGTCTTTGTGCCCGCCGCCACCATTATGTTGTTATTGGTGATTGGTACAGCCATTAATCCTGAGGCAGCTGGTGAGTTGTTTAGTAAGGTATTGGCATTTACCACCGATACGTTCGGCTGGTTTTATATGTTGGCAGTTGCCATATTTTTGATGTTTATTATCGCCTTAGCATTTTCACCGTATGGCAGTATTAAGTTGGGCCCTGACCATGCCGAGGCTGAGTATAAGTTCCTTGAATGGTTTGCCATGCTATTTTCAGCTGGGTATGGCATTGCTTTGTTATTTTATGGTGTCGCCGAGCCAGTATTACATTTTGCCAGTCCACCACTCTCTACGCCGCAGACTATTGCGGCGGCAAAAGAGGCGATGCAAATTGCTTATTTTCACTGGGGTTTTCATATTTGGGCGATTTATGGTGTGGTTGGCTTGTCACTGGCGTACTTCTCGTTTCGGCATGGTCTGCCATTGTCCGTGCGCTCAACGCTCTATCCACTAATCGGTGACAAAATCCATGGCCCCATTGGGCATACCGTCGATGTGTTTGCGATTGTCGGTACTATGTTTGGTATCGCCACCAGTTTGGGATTGTCAGTCGCGCAAATTAATGCAGGTTTAAATTATCTGTTGCCAAATACGGTGCCAGTCAGTACCACGGTGCAAGTGATTATCATTGCCTTGGTGACGGCGGCGGCACTCGTTTCTGTACTAGCAGGTATGGACAAAGGGGTAAAGCGCTTATCTATCTTAAATATGGTGCTCGCCACTGCCTTGATGCTATTTGTGTTTATTGTTGGGCCTTCAGTATTTATTCTAAATGCCTTTATGGAAAACACGGGCAGCTATCTAGGTAATATCGTCGAGCGTACCTTTAGTTTACAAGCCTATCAATCGAGCGATTGGATCGGTAGCTGGACGCTATTTATTTTTGCATGGACCATTGCTTGGGCGCCTTTTGTTGGGCTATTTATCGCCAAGATTAGTCGTGGACGTACCATTCGTGAGTTTGTTCTTGGTGTAATGCTGGTGCCAACGTTGTTTACCTTTTTCTGGTTCTCGGTATTCGGTGATACTGCGCTACACATGATTATGGTCGATGGTTATGAGGCACTGATTAGCGAGGTACAAAACAACCAAGCCATTGCGTTATTTAAGCTATTAGAGCAATTACCATTTACCCAAATTGTTTCATCATTGACTGTGCTATTGATTATTACCTTTTTTGTGACTTCATCGGACTCAGGCTCATTGGTGATTGACTCGCTCGCGGCGGGTGGACGTAGCGATACGCCATGGTGGCAGCGTACGTTTTGGGTCGTCACTGAGGGTGCCGTCGCGGCGGTGCTACTTATCGCCGGTGGTTTGAGTGCATTACAAACTGCCGCTATCGTCAGTGCCTTGCCGTTTGCGGTGATTATTTTGATCTCGACCTTTGGTATGTGGCGAGCGCTGCGTATCGAAGGCCATCGTAACGAGAGTTTGGCCAACGACAATCATTTACCGCCGCATCTGTTAAAACTAGACGCTTGGCGTGACCGTATTGATTATATGACCAATCAGCCAACGCGCGATAAAGTACTGGGTTATATTAAAGGTACAGTGCTATCGTCGATGCAAGAGGTGGCAGAGAAATTTGCCGAAACCGGCTGGTTACCTGAGGTCAATTATGATGAGATTAATAATCGCGCCGTACTAGAACTAAGACGCGGGGATAATGTGGAATTCTGGTACGAAGTGCGCTTGTCAGAGCACGAGGTGCCTGATTATTACACCGAAGATATGGCCAATGAATTACCACAAGAGCATCATTACCGTGCCGAAGTTTATCTGCGCCGCGGTGGACAGACCTATGATTTATATGGCTATCAGTCTGAATCGGTGATTAATGACATCATCGATCAGTTTGAAAAGTATCTACACTTTGTCAATGTTTCGCCAAATATCTTGCCGTGGCGTATGCAGCAACATGATGATGACATCACGCTGGAGCAAGGCAGTGTGTTTGATAAATAAATGTGTATTCGTGTGATAAAAAAGGCAGCTAAGCAGCTGCTTTTTTCGTTAAATAGCGATGTTTTTCAATATTAATAGACAAAGCAATATTAATAAAAAAGCAATGTTAATGAATAAAGCAATATTTTTTATCATTATTAGGTAATGTAACTATTGGCTCAGTGATTTAAAATTTATTTGAATAACTGGGCGTTATATAACAATATTAGACGCATACCCAAATTTAAGATTTTTTGAGAATTTTTTATGAGTAAACCTCGCTCTACTATTTTGATGCCAGTATTTATACCGACGGCCATTGTCATGTTATTGCTGGTAGTGGGGACATCGGTCAACCCACAGCTGGCGAGTGGCTTGTTTGTCCAAGTACTAGAGTTTACCACCGAGACATTCGGCTGGTTTTATATGCTAGCAACCGCGCTGTTTTTGATGTTTGTGGTGGTGCTCGCATTTTCGCCTTATGGCAGTATAAAGCTCGGTCCCGATCATGGTGAGGCACAGTACAATTTTATTGAATGGTTTGCGATGTTGTTTTCGGCAGGGTACGGGATTGCTTTGCTATTTTATGGGGTAGCGGAGCCAGTGACGCATTTTGCCTCGCCGCCGCTATCAGAGCCACAAACTATAGCTGCGGCAAAAGAAGCCATGCAGATTGCTTATTTTCATTGGGGGTTTCATATTTGGGCAATTAATGGCGTGGTCGCTTTAACCTTGGCGTATTTTGCTTTTCGGCACGGTTTGCCGCTATCGATGCGCTCGACGCTGTATCCCATCATCGGTGAAAAAATTCATGGACCTATTGGTCATGCGGTTGATGTGTTCGCCATTTTGGGTACTTTATTTGGTTTGGCCACCAGTCTTGGCATTTCAGTGTCGCAAATAAATACGGGACTCCATTACCTATTACCAAGCATTCCAGTCAATACAACCGTGCAAGTAATCGCCATTGTCTTGATTACGGGGTTGGCCTTGATATCAGTGCTTGCAGGTATGGATAAAGGAGTCAAACGCTTATCTATCTTAAACATGATACTGGCAACGGCGCTGATGCTGTTTGTATTTGCGGTAGGGCCGACGATATTTATTCTCAACGCCTTTATGGAAAACACGGGTAGTTATCTAGGTAATATTGTCGAGCGTACCTTTAGTCTGCAGGCGTATCAGCAAGGCGATTGGATTACCAGTTGGACGCTATTTATTTTTGCGTGGACGATTTCTTGGTCGCCTTTCGTCGGTATTTTTATTGCGAAAATTAGTCGTGGTCGTACCATTCGCGAGTTTATCGTTGGCGTGATGCTAGTACCTACCATCTTTACTTTCTTTTGGTTTGCGGTGTTTGGTGATACAGCACTAAATATGATTATGATTCAAGGCTATGAATCGCTGATTACTGAAGTGCAAAATAACCAAGCGATTGCTTTATTTAAGCTACTCGAAAATCTACCGTTTACCCAAGTGGTGTCAGCACTTGCTGTAGTACTTATCATTACCTTTTTTATCACCTCATCCGATTCAGGTTCATTGGTGATTGACTCGCTCGCAGCGGGCGGTCGTAGCGATACGCCGGCATGGCAGCGTACGTTTTGGGTATTGATACTTGGCGTTGTTGCCTCGGCGCTGCTCTTAGCAGGTGGCCTGCAAGCGCTGCAAACAGCGGCAATTGTTAGCGCCTTGCCCTTTACGGTTATTATTTTGATTGCGATGTTTGGCATGTGGCGAGCGCTGCGTATCGAAGGTCATCGCAATCAAAGCCTGGCCAGTGACAATCATCTGCCGCCGCATCTGCTTAAACTAGATGCTTGGCGTGACCGCATTGACTATATGACCCAGCAACCAACGCGCGATAAAGTACTTGGTTATATTAAAGGTACGGTTTTATCGTCGATGCATGAAGTTGCAGAAAAGTTTGCCGAAACGGGTTGGTTGCCTGAGGTGAATTTTGATGAGGTGAATAATCGCGTGGTGTTCGAATTGCGTGGCGGCGACAACGTTGAATTCTGGTACGAAGTTCGCTTGTCAGAAAACAAGCTTCCTGACTACTATACGGAAGATATGGCGAGTAAACTGCCGCAAGAGCATCATTATCGGGCGGAAGTTTATCTACGCCGCGGCGGTCAAACTTATGATTTGTATGGTTATCAACCAGAATCGGTGATTAACGATATCATTGATCAATTCGAAAAATATTTACACTTCATCAATGTTTCGCCCGATATCTTACCGTGGCGAATGCAAGCTCACGATGATGATATTACCTTGGAGCAGGGCAGTGTATTTGATAAATAATCGTCTTGCCATTAACTAGCGCTGAATAAATGATTTGTTGAATAACTTGCAATATACGCACGAACCCTTAGAATAACGGCTTGTTTTCACTACGAATCAAGCCGTTTTTTATGCTTATAAATAATCCCGTGTCTAATCAAGCATCAGCAGAAGCTAATAATGATCATCCCTTATTACAACCATTGGTCATTGGTGGCTTGACGATTGAAAACCGTCTGATGGTCGCCCCGATGGCTGGCGTGACCGACAATCCGTTTCGTAGACTGTGCAAATCCTTTGGCGCGGGTCACGCGGTGAGTGAAATGATTATCGCTGATACTGCACTTTATGCGCGCAAAAAATCGCTCTACCGCGCCAATTTTGATAACGAAATAGCGCCTATTTCTGCGCAGATAGCGGGCGCAGAACCGGATAAATTGGCAGAAGCGGCACGTTATCAAATTGATAATGGCGCGCAGATTATTGATATCAACATGGGCTGTCCTGCCAAAAAAGTGTGCCGTAAATTGGCAGGATCTGCGCTCTTGCAAGACGAAGATTTGGTCGCGCGCTTACTGGATGCGGCGGTAGGAGCCGTTGATGCTCCTGTGACCTTAAAAACGCGTTTGGGGTTTGAAAATGGCCGCGAAAATATTTTGCGCGTGGCCAAGCGAGCAGAGCAGGCGGGTATTGCTGCGATTGCCATTCATGGTCGAACGCGTGAGGATATGTATACTGGGGAAGCGCGTTATGAGCTGATTCGCGAAGTCAAAGAAAGCATTAATATCCCTGTGATTGCCAATGGCGATATCGATAGCGCGCAAAAAGCGCAGCGTGTCTATGAGCTGACCGGTTGTGATGCGGTGATGATAGGGCGTGCTGCGCAAGGGCAGCCTTGGATATTTCGCGATATCGAGCATTTTTTGCGCTCAGGAGAAGTGCTTGCTGCACCTAGTGTGAGCGAGATAAAAGAGATTGTCCTAGCGCATTTGCAAGAGCTATATGAGTTTTACGGCGAATATTCAGGCTGCCGAATTGCTCGCAAGCACATTGCGTGGTATACCACCGGCATCCCTAATTCCAACGCTTTTCGCCAAGCCATGTATGGTGAAGAGAGTACCGCTGGGCAGTTTCGCGTGGTCGAAGACTTTTTACACGCGCACGAATAGCAAGAAAAAACGGTCAGTTTAAGCAATCCACTTGATAATAAATACCTAACTGCTAATATTCATGATATTAAATGCATTTTACGGCTTATTTATTAACTTCAATCCAATTATATTTGTTATGCTTTAGGCGAACATTAACGGAAGTATCATTTACGAAAAGGATCTTTTATGGCCAACCCCTCAAAAAAAGCAATCAGAAAAGCGGTTAAAGACAAAAACGTGATTATCACAGGAGCATCCAGCGGTATCGGCGAGCGTACAGCCTATCTGCTCAGTGAATGCGGCGCGCATGTTATCTTGTTGGCGCGTACCGAAGACAAATTAAAGGCTGTTAAAGACAGTATCGAGGAGTTTGGTGGTAAGGCTACTTACTATCCTTGTGACTTGACCAATATGGATGCTATCGAATCAGTTAGCGCACAAATTTTGGCAGATTTCGGTCATGTAGACGTCTTGGTCAATAACGCGGGTCGCTCAATTCGTCGCTCGGTGCACGAGTCTATAGATCGTTTCCATGATTTTGAGCGTACCATGGATATCAATTACTTTGGCGCCGTTAAAATAGTGCTTGGATTTTTGCCGACCATGATCGAACGCCAAACTGGACAAATCGTTAACATCTCATCGATTGGCGTATTGGCGAACAGTCCGCGATTTGCCGCTTATGTCGCTTCAAAATCAGCATTGGATGCCTTTAGTCGCTGCTTGGCTGCTGAAGTAAAAGGCGATAATGTCACCATTACCAATATCTTTATGCCATTGGTGCGTACGCCGATGATTGAGCCCACTAAGTTATACCGCTACATGCCTGCGCTTATGCCGGATGAGGCGGCGATGATGGTTGCCAAAGCGATTGTCCATAAACCAAACAGTATTGCCAGTAACATGGGTAAATTTGCCTCAGCGACTTACTCATTAGCACCAGCAATTAACGTTGGTATTCAATCGATGGGTTATCGTATTTTCCCAAGTACTCGTGCTGGATTGACTAGCAATAAAAAACCAAACCTTGCTCAGCGTGCCTTTGCTAGAATTTTACCGGGTGAGCATCACTAAGATAATATGCCTGATGAATTTAAAAAAGAGATGCTACGGTATCTCTTTTTTAATATCTTGAAGTTATTCGTAATTTATATGAATTGGTAGGCGGCGAGGTTTATTTACCATAACGCCCGTTATAGGAACAATATTAGGATGGATATTTCTTCCAGTTAATTTACTACCCGTTAATAGTAGAGTGGTGCACTATCACTGCACTGGTTGTGTATAGGTAACGATATCGATAACAACGCCATTAGGGTCAGTAATTGCAAAATGCCTGTCTCCCCAAGGCTCATTTCTAATCTCAACATCGATAGTTATACCTTTTTGCTTTAGTTGTTCATATATTGCTTCCACATCATCTACTTCTATAGTCAGGTAGACGCCATGACCAATGAAGGATGTCTGAAAAATAGGATTTTGACTCGGATGATTTGGAAGTAGAAAGCTAATCTCAGCGGACTCGTTAGGAGTATGCATGAGTAGATAAAACTCATTTTCAAAACGGATACCAAAATTTAGTATCTCGCTATAGAAGTCTTTTGTTTCTTGTAATTTATCTGTAATAATGCCAGCATTTAATTTCATATTATTTCCTTATTTAATATTGAGGTTATTATGATGTTATTAAGAATATTTGGATTGTAGAAATCGGACAGGCTTCAAAGGAAGGCTTTAGACGGGGTAATACCGTAAAAAGATTTGAAGCTTTTAATAAAATGTGCTTGATCAAAGAAGCCTAGATCTAGGTATAACTTATCATTTTTCAACGTTTGCTTTGAGGGAGTAGCATTAAGTATGTACTGAAATCTGACAACATTACTGAACTCTTTCGGTGTTGTGCCGATATAAAAATTAAATATCCGCCTGAGTTGTCGAGAGCTTAGATTGGTACTTAAATCTGTTTCAGTATTTAAAAAACCATGCTCCTTAAATATCAGAATTAGAGCATGATAAAAACGCCAATCTAGGTAGGAACCTTGAGTATCAACCCTTTCCAATAGTCTGCTATTTAATAATGTTAAAATATTTTCAAAAGACTTCGTTGACTGTAGAGTGGTTGCGATCCAATTCGAAAAGTCAGGTAGTATTGAGTTAAGCACATGAGATTGGTTACTTAACGTTTTTGCATCTATACCAAACAACATTGGGAAAGCTGCGGGCAAAAAGCGAATACCTATATAATCAAAATCTTCACCAATAGGAAATTCAATATGCCTGCGACAAAAACCCAAAATAGTACTATCACAAGTGTATCTTCGATCAAAAAATATATCGATGCAGCCGTCTGCAACAACCAGATAATTATAAGAATAGCTTAATTTATGATTAGATTTTAGCTGCCAGAAACAGTGGATATAGCTTTGTAATGCTTCTGTAGGAAGAATTTCCTGATATAAAATTTCAGAGTTTTTAACCTGCGTAGTAGGTTGAATAGGTTGATAAAAAGCTCTTATATTTTCGAGTGTTTGCATTGTTAGTCTCACATGTGTTTATCAGAGCCTTTCCTAAAAAGTGTGTAACTGCTTATAATCCACTAACAGGAGAATAAGCAATGACTAACCAATCTGACATCAAGAAACTGGCTGAGCAAATGGCTGGTAGCATGAACAGCTTTGATGATATCAAAGACTTCCAAAAGCAGCTCATGCAATCGTTTATCGATACTGCCTTAGAGGCTGAGATGGAAGACCATCTCGGCTATCCCAAGCATGAAAAGGCGGATAAACCTAATAAGCGTAACGGGCACACTAAAAAGAGAGTCCGCAGTGACATAGGCGAGCTTGAGATCTCCACCCCCAGAGACCGCGACAGTAGCTTTGAGCCTGTACTTGTCAGTAAGCATCAAACCCGTATTAGTGGCCTTGATGATAAAATTATATTCTTTTACGCTAAGGGTCAAACCACCACTGAGATCGTAGAGAGCATTAAAGAGCTCTACGATGTCGACATCTCAAGCAGCTTGGTTTCCAGAGTCACTGACAACATCTTGGATGACATCACCGCTTGGCAGAACCGGCCACTGAGCAGCGTCTATCCTATCGTCTACTTAGACTGCATTGTCGTCAAGTCTTGGCGCAATAACTGGGAGGGCTTAACGGTGTTCTTTGAGTACCCGAAAGACATCAGAAAAGCCATCTATACCACCAATGCTATCGAGTCGCTAAACAGCGTGATTCGAACGGCGGTGAATAAGCGTAAGGTGTTTCCCTCTGATCAGGCAGCATTCAAGGTAGTATATCTGGCAACCCAGCAGGCCTCTAAAAAGTGGTCGATGCCAATCCGTAACTGGACGTCTGCTTTAAATCGCTTTATGATTATGTTTGATGACCGTATCAGCAAGCATTTAATCTAAACGGCAGTTACACAGAATTCGGGATGGTCTCCCACCAGATTCTTATCAAAGACTTCATCATCTATTATTCGCCAAACGGCAACTTGCTGATGGTCTTTGGTGGTGACTAGATTTAAAGTTTGTTCAATCATTGCTTGAGGTCTCATATCCTTATGATGTTTATTTGCTTCAAACCCAGTTACTTTACACTTAGCGGTTTAATTAAGCTACTTACTTGAGCTATTTGCTTCAGTTATTAGGCTTGGCTACTTACTCAACTTCAATATTCTAAAGGCGCCCTGAATAACTAAAGCAAATACGATGCTACCAATAATCAAATCAGGCGTACTAGAGTGTAACCAATTAACCAAAATCCCTGCAACAATTACCCCTAAATTGATAATCACATCGTTTGAAGTGAAAATCATACTGGCTTGCATATGGGCTTCTTCTTCTTTGCTTTTCGATTTTTGTAGTAAATAGAGGCAAATCGAGTTTGCAATTAGCGCAAGAATCGATATGACTATCATGGTAGAAAAGTCAGGTAACTGCTCATTGCCAAAGAAACGTCTTAGTACTTCTAAAAAACCAAGAATCGCTAGCGTAATTTGAAAATATCCGGCAATTCTAGCAATCCGTTTTTTCTTAATGACCGTTCCACCGACCGCAAATAAGCTAATTCCGTACACGAAGCTATCTGCTAACATATCTAAGCTGTCGGCGACCAACCCCATCGAACGAGAAATCAGTCCCGTGCTCATTTCAATAATAAAGAAAGCAAAGTTAATGACCAGCACTATCCATAGTAGCTTTCTTTGCTCAGCATCTTTTTTGTGACTAGAATCAGCATCAATTTTAAAATTATTGTTGGGATCAGAGGGGTCAATGGTTTCGGTCGAGAGTAGGGTGTCTCCTAATTTTAGGTCATGAATAGCAGTCTCTATCCCTTCTATATTGTCATGATGAAACACAGTTAATTGACGGTTAGGAATGTCGAACTCAAGATGTTCAATATTCGAGTGGCCCTCTAATTTCATTCGGATTAGGTTTTCCTCCGAAGGGCAGTCCATCTTCGATATTTTAAAAGTTGTTTTATTCATAGCTACATTTATATCCGGGTGGTGGTTCAAAAAGTAGGCTGGAAAAAAACAGGCTGAGAAATTGATAAATAGTGAAATGCAAATGACACTATACATCAAATGCCCAGCCTGTCTAAGTGACAATATAAAGAAAAATGGTTTCAAAAGCTATACCCCAACGGAACCAGCAATTTCACCCTTAAAACCTATTAACAGACCACTTAAAACAGACTGCTATAATGGAACCACTTATAACAGGCTAGCCAAACACACGCCACATTATCCAAAATAACCCTGCCATCACCGCAGCAATGACCAATAGCCGCTTTGCCCAATAAGGAATAAGCGGTTTTTTATAGCCCAAATCATTAAGCTGGCTGTCAACGCCGTCTTGTAGACTTTGGAAGCCTTGCTCAGAGGGCGTGCTTTTGACTTTACTTCTAATCAATTGCTCAGGCTCTTCTTGCACTTGTTCTCTATCAAAGCTAAAAGCTTGGCTTGGGATACCTTGTTTATTGGCGATAGTCGTGAGAGTTTGCTGCTGCTTGTTCTTTAGCGCAAGCTCGTAAGCATCTATGCGAGATTTAGCGGCATCCATACTGATATTTTCATCAGCGGCCAAGGTTTTAATTGCCTGCACCAAATTGCCTTTTTCGACCATCATCATCACAGCTTTTGGCAGTTTTTTATTGGCGGGCGTTGAGCCTGAATCAGAGTCGAACATGACAGTCCTTATTTGGGTGAGATACTAGGTAGGTGAGGGTATTATAACCATTTTATCCCCGCAAAATTCAAGCAAAAAAATACCGCAACCATTATCATGTCTGCGGTATTTTCATAGCGCTTAGCGAATTTTAATAAAAAATTGCCATAAACGCTTGTTTAAATTATCTAGGATAATTTATAGGTCTTTCCAGCGTTGGATAGACTCTTTGATGACTTCTTTAGCTTCTGCAACGTCACCCCAAGATTCGACCACCGTTGTACCGGCTTTTTTAAGGTCTTTATAGTGGCTAAAATGGAATTGTAATTGGTTGATCAGCTGCTTTGGTAAGTCTTCTAGGCTGTTGTAAGCATTGCCTGTATCACGGTCGTCAGCCGGTACGACGACGATTTTGTCATCGACTTCGCCATCATCAACGAATTTCATCACGCCGATAACTTTCGCTTTTAAGAAAATGCCAGTAGGCAAAGGCTGTTCTGTGATGATAAGCGCATCTAACTCATCGCCATCTTCATCAAGGGTTTGCGGGATAAAACCATAGTTACAAGGTTTAGCAAAAATCTGTGGATCAACACGGTCAAGCTCAAAAACTGCCAATTCGCGATTCCACTCAATTTTATGGCTGCTACCAGTTGGGATTTCTACGACCACATTAATGATGCCACCATCGACGTCGCCTGCGTCCAAAATTTTATTAAAATCTGCCATAAATTGCTCCAAGGTGCTTTTGTTATGAATGCTTCAATGATAAAGGGTTAGATGTTGGCGCGCTAAGGTTATTGCTGCGCCCAATTTGTGCGCCTGCGATTATAACAAGTTTGACTCAAATTTTCTCACAATGCTTAAGTCTAAGCGTGCACGATATTATGCAAAAAAGGATTATGCAAAAATAGTAATTAAAAACTATTTAGGAGCGAGGGCACGTAATTGGATATGTCCAGCATGACGTTTGGCAATATTATCGATAAGTTTTTGCGTCACTTGTTCATAGCTTAAACAGTTGGTCATTGCTGGCATAGATTGCTCTGCTGCCTGCGCTGCCAGTTGTTTATCCTGCGCTTGCTTATCCATGGCGGCAAAGTCAGCCAGTCGTAACATTTGCATGCCCGCATAGCCGCACGGATTAATCGCATTAAAGGCCGATAAATCACAATCTAAATTAATCGCGACCCCATGATAACTAAAACCATGCTTGATTTTAAAGCCAAGTGAGGCAATTTTACCGAGCATAATGGCGTCATCAATCGGAAGCTCAGTGACTGGTTGAGCCTTGTCATTGCTGGCAGTATTCAGATGGCTATATAAATAAACCCCGGGCGCATCGCGGCGGGCATGGGCGCTGATAAGACTGCTATTAGACGCGTGGCTTTTTAGGCAGTCATTGACCACATCTTCAATCGCTTGCTCGGCGTGCGATACCATGTTACGCACACTCCAGCCCAGACTTTCCAAATCAAACAACCAATAGATAACCAACTGTCCATGCCCGTGCCATGTCACCTGACCGCCGCGGTCGGTCTTGATAATCGGGGTATTGGTACGTTGTAGGATATGCTCTTCTTTACCGGCTTGTCCAAGCGTATAGACATCATTGTGATCGACAATCCATAGCTCATCAGGCGTGCGTAGACCTTGCTCTTTTTTGAGCGCGATACGTGCTAACGTACGCGATAGCATAGCATCAAGGGTAGGGACGTAATCAGCAGCTGAGAGTGATTTGCTGACCAGCATATCATTGAGTGGTTGCGCGGTATTTTGCATGAGAGTGATTGTCTTATGTTTTGGTTATTAAAAAAGGGGCTTCTTATTGATATTTAGTGTAGCAGTTTTAGCTTTTGTGCCCAAATCTAAATTTCGCTATTTAATCTATGAATTAATTGTCCGAGCTGCGTTAAAACTACGGTTAAATTGCGGCAATATAACCCTTGCCTGACACGTATTTCATACAAACCCAGTAGTCAATCAAAGGTGCTGTTCATTGATTGGACAATGCGCTACATTAAACGGCATTGAATAAAATACTGTTTAGCAGTATTGAATGGAATCTCAGGCGCTTTTCGTACTTTAGAGACTGCTTATTTTAACGACCATAGATTCAGAGTCCTAAATCGATAATAGCGTACTGACTCTAACGCTCATAACAAGGAAGACAAATGACTGATAGTAATCAAAATACACCCTCTCAAAATGAGCCTACGCCAACCAATCAAACTCAAAAACCAAATCATGCTCATAATGCAGATGAGTCTCTTAGTATCATTAAAACGGTCGCTGATATGCAAGCGCAATTTGCGCGCTTACAAAAGCTGAGCCGCACGCAGCCTATCAATGATTGGACCACGCGTGAAAATCAACTCGATAATTTAGAGGTGATGCTAAGCGACAACCAAGCGCTACTTGCCAAAGCGATTAGTGCCGATTTTGGCTATCGCAGTGAGTCCGAAACACAGTTTGCTGAGCTATTTCCAAGCTTTACCGGTATTAGCCATGCAAAAAAGAATGGTAAAAAATGGATGAAGCCGCAGCGGGTATCGATTTCAGCGCTTTATATGCCAGCTCATAATGAGATTCAGCCGCAGCCGCTTGGCGTGGTCGGTATTATGGTGCCTTGGAATTACCCGCTATTTTTAGCAGTCGGACCGATGATTGATGCGCTGGTAGCGGGCAATCGCATTATGATTAAGATGAGCGAGGCGGCACCGCAATTTGCTCAAACCTTTGCTGAAACTATTTCGCGTTATTTTTCACCGGATATGGTTTCTGTGGTGATTGGCGAAGTTGAGATTGCCGAAGCCTTTAGTAAACTGCCTTTTGACCATTTATTGTATACTGGCTCGACTGCGGTCGGCAAAAAAGTCATGGCGGCGGCGGCACCGAACTTAACGCCAGTCACCCTTGAGCTGGGTGGTAAGTCGCCGGTTGTCGTTTTAGAAGGTGCTAATTTAGAAAACGCTGTTAATCGCGTGATGATGGGTAAAACGCTTAATGCGGGTCAAACCTGTATTGCGCCTGATTATGTATTGGTTCAACGTCAATATCATGAGGAATTTACCCGTCTGGCAAAAGAGTGGATGGAAAAGCATTATCCCAATATTGCAGACAATCCTGATTACTCGCACATCATCAACGGCGAGCAGTTTAAACGCGTCAAAGGCTATCTCGATGATCTAGAAGAGGACCATATCCATCAGTTGACGGATGCAGATGCTGATCACGACAGCCGCCTGATGCCGCCAGTGATTGTCAAAGAGCCTGCGCCTGATAGTGAGCTGATGCAAAACGAGATTTTTGCGCCGATTTTGCCCTTGATGCACTATGACACTCTCGATGATGCTATTGATTTTATCAATGAGCGTCCACGCCCGTTGGCACTTTATGTCTTTGGTGACAACAGCAGCGAGATAGATCAGGTGCGTAACAATACGGTGTCAGGCGGTCTGTGTATCAATGAAGTCATTATGCATGTGGCGCAGCATGACTTGCCGTTCGGCGGGGTTGGGCACTCAGGTACGGGCGCTTATCACGGCAAAGCGGGTTTTGAGCGTCTTAGTCATATGAAGCCGGTATTCATACAATCGAAGCTCAATGGTCTTAATATTTTATTGCCGCCGTATGGTGGTGTATTTAAAAAAGCCATGGCACTGTTCTTAAAATAACAATACGCTCTAAATAAGTAGCGTTATAAAAAATAGCATCTACTCAGGTAGGTGCTATTTTTTATCTAAAAGTTAATCCATTACCTTCAGAACATTCAAAATAAGTAGTTGAAAACCGCTTTTTAGAATGAATGAGCATTTGTCATCTTATCTATAAATCGCTACATTTTGTAGACCACCTAAACAAAATGGTGCTATTTTTTAGACGCACTCTAAGTAAATAAATTAATAATAAACAACAGACTTTAGGTGTAAAAATAAGCTTTACTAAACTTAGAGATAATTTCAAGAATAATAACGATAAATAGGATCTGCCGTGCGCCAATGGATTGCTTTTAGCTTATTGTTAATAAGCTCACTCATATTGTCGTTGCCCGTATCTGCTGCTGTATCAAGTTGTGATGCGCCGATTAAATTTGGCGCGCTTACGTGGGAGAGTGGGCAATTTACCACTGGGGTGTTGAAATATATCACTGAAAACAGCTATGGCTGCCAAGTGACTGAGGTACCGGGTGCTGGTCCGGCGCTTGAAAATGCCCTGCTGCAAGATGATATCCAAGTAATCGGCGAACAGTGGATAGGGCGCTCGCCGATTTTAGAGCAAGCGATCGAGGACAAAAAGGTGTCCATTATTGGCGATACGCTTGAGGGCGGTGCGACTCAAGGTTGGTATGTGCCCAAATATGTCCTAGAGGAAAATCCGGGTCTGCGTCGTTATCAAGATTTGCCCAAATACGCTGAGCTATTTAAAGATCCTGAAGACCCGAGTAAGTCGCGCTTTATGAACTGTCCGTCAGGATGGGCATGTGAGATTTTTAATACCCGTTTATTAAAAAATACCGGTTTAGATAAGACTTTTAACAGTGTCCACCCCGGTACAGGCGCTGCGCTATTTGCCACCATTATTTATGCCTTGCCGCCGCTGATTCGTCTGACCACACTTGGAATTACCCAAGTTAATCATGAAATGGTCGAAGCAGGGCGCTCATTTGGTAGCACGCATCTGCAACTGCTGATTTGGATTAAATTGCCGCAGGCGCTGCCGAGCATCATGGCAGGTATCAATCAAGCGGTAATGATGTCGCTGTCTATGGTGGTGCTGGCTTCTATGATTGGCGCGCCGGGTCTTGGTGAAGATGTGTTGCAATCGATTCAAACGCTCAATATCGGTCAAGGCTTACAAGCGGGTACTGCTATTGTCATCGTTGCCATTATTATTGATCGTATAACGCAGGCTTTTGGGCAAGGAAAACGCGCGCGGCAAAAACCATTGATGCGGGCAGACGCCCGATTGGTTAATGATGAATCATAAAAATAAAAAATGAGAGCCACAATGAACCATATTCAATTAGAAAATATCAGCAAGGTTTATAATGCCAATAGCTCGCAAGCGCAGTCGGTCTTGGCATTATTGGCAGAAGGTATGGACAGCATTGCCGTCAAAAAGCAGACTGGCTATTCGGTCGGTCTTTATGATATCAATTTAAGCGTTAAAGCGGGCGAGCTGCATTGTATTATGGGTTTGTCAGGCTCTGGTAAATCAACCTTGATACGCCATATCAATCGTTTGATTGACCCAACCAGCGGCAAAATTTGGGTTGATACCGCTATTAACGCGAAAGAATCCACAGCGGGAACCGTCTCTAATTCAGCGGTCGCAAGCGAAGAGCAATTAACGGATAGAAACGAAAAGTCTTCTGCTATTAATATCCTAGCGCTCAATGATAAAGAGCTACAGCACTATCGTCAGCAAACGGTCAGTATGGTGTTTCAGCATTTTGGTTTGGTGCCTCATATGACGGTGCTACAAAACGTCGCTTACGGTTTACGTGTGCGTAAAATGAGTACCAAGGAGCGCCATGAAGTGGCAAGTTATTGGCTCAATGAGGTCGGGCTACCCAATCTAGAACGCAGCTATCCTGATGAATTATCTGGCGGTATGCAGCAGAGGGTAGGGCTGGCACGGGCGTTGGCAACCGACAATCCAATCTTACTGATGGATGAGGCATTCTCCGCACTTGATCCCCTTATTCGCGCGCAGCTACAAGACCAGTTGCTTGATTTACAAGAACGGCTTAATAAAACCATCGTCTTTATTACCCATGATATCGATGAAGCAGTCAAAGTTGGTCAACGTATCAGTATTTTAAATGGTGGGCGGCTGGTACAAACTGGTAGCGCAACTGAGTTACGCAATAATCCCGCTGATGACTATGTGGCGCAATTTATGGGTGCTAAAAGTTAACTACCTTATATTCTTAACCTAACTGATATTAACTATTAAATGTCTTATTAAGTAATTGATTAGTTTCGTAATATTGATTTTTTATTATTTTATCCTCATATAAATATAATCGCCCATTAATAATTGCTCACATCATTTCTTTGTGCTCACTTGTGTATATCACTACTCTTACGGCGTTGTTAAAGAAGTGTAGCAACCGCTTATTTACTATTAAAGTAGACTCCACTAGCTATGTATACTATTAAGATAGTCTAATGTCTTTGTCATTCTTTTTATTTTCATATATCTCGCAATCTATTTGCTTTCACTAACATTCATTCTGCTTTATTGCTGTTGAATACGCTTAATAACTATTAATCATTAAGCGGGTGCTCGCAAGATTTTGTGAAAAGGATTCTTCATGCTACCTGATAAACAAGATAATAAGTCTCATAATACCAATCGCTTTGATAAGGGCAGCAACACTCATGATTTAGTGACACAGTCACCGCGAGCAGCTGCACGTTGGTTAAAAAACGTCAGTGCTTTTGGGGTAACGACGGTATTAAGTGCAGGGATTTTGGTTGCTTGCGGACAAATGAGTAGCGCAGAAAACAATGCTAAGAGCAATGCTAAGGCCAGTAGCCAAAACAGCGGCGTGAAAAGCTCACGGGATATGCTGCCATCTGACATGCTCGGGCAAATGCAAGCGTTACCGCAATTGACCAAGGGTTTGGGCAACACAGGTGCGGCAGTTATTGACCCCAATAAACCTACTTTGATTAAGTTTTGGGCAAGCTGGTGCCCGTTATGTCTAGGCACGCTTGCAGAAACTGAAGAGTGGCGTACCGATCCTAAGTTTGCCGGTTTAAACCTTATTACCGTTGCCAGTCCCGGTCATCTTAATGAAAAAGCAGAGAGCGATTTCAGGACTTGGTATGCAGGTGTGCAAGCTGATTATCCTAAACTACCCGTATTATCGGACGCTTCAGGCGAGATGATTAATAAGCTTGGCGTGCAAGTGTATCCAAGCTGGGCGATACTCGATAAAAAAGGCAATTTAGTGCACTTAGTAAAAGGAAATATATCAGCAGAGCAAGCCTATGCCCTTGCTGAAAATGCTAATAATGACTTTGCCGAGCTAAAAGCGGGTAATGCCAAACCGGCAAACGCCCAAGCATTGAATAACAACAGTAAAATTGAAACCATCAAGCAAAAAGATGGCGTTTATTATAACGATAAAGGCAAAGCGATTAATACGCGCTCAATCTACTTGGCAGGTGGCTGCTTCTGGGGCGTTGAAGCTTATATGGAGCGTGTCGAAGGGGTCGTCGATGCGGTCTCAGGCTATGCCAATGGTGATACCGCCAATCCAAGCTATGAGCAAGTGATTCGTGGTTCAGGTCATGTTGAAACGGTTAAGGTTACTTACGATGCTGATAAAACCGATCTCGATACTATTTTGAAATACTACTTGCGCGTGATAGATCCAACCAGCCTCAATAAGCAAGGCAATGATCGCGGCGTCCAGTATCGTTCGGGCGTTTATTACACTGATAAAGCAGACAAAGCGGTGATTGATGCGGCGCTCAAACGTATCCAAAGCCAGTATAAACAAAAAGTCGTGGTAGAAAATAAGCCTTTAGATAACTTTTATCTGGCTGAGATGTATCATCAAGATTATTTGGCAAAAAATCCAAATGGCTATTGTCATGTCGATTTAAGCCTTGCCGATGATAAACCAGAAGGCACTGCGCGAACCAAGCTTGCACCGGTCAGTACGGTTGCTGAAACTTTAGATCCCAAACGCTATACAAACTTTGATAAAGGTGCGCTAAAAAACACCCTAACCAAAGCCCAGTACAATATCACTCAAGAGGCAGCGACAGAACGTGCGTTTAGTCATGAGTATGATAATTTATTTGCGCCAGGGATTTACGTCGATGTGGTGAGCGGTGAGCCGTTATTTTTATCCACCGATAAATACCAATCTGGCTGCGGTTGGCCAAGTTTCACCAAGCCGATCGATAAACAGGTGATTACTCAGCATGAGGATACTGCCTTTAACATGGTGCGTACTGAGATTCGCTCACGGGTAGCAGACTCGCATTTGGGGCATGTATTCCCTGATGGCCCAAAAGACCGCGGCGGACTGCGCTATTGTATTAATGGCGGTGCACTACAGTTTATCCCAGTTGATGTGATGCCACAGTCTGGCTATGGGCCGTTGGTAAAATTGTTAAAGCCTGCAAAACCTTAATGATTAACATTGATGATTAAACTCATAAAGAAACGTTAAGCTGATGCTTGGCGTCTTTTTTATGGCTGTTATTCCAAACCTATAAGTCAGAGTAAAAGGATGAATACGTTTATTATCGTTGTATTTTTGCTGTTATAAGCGTTGAGTTATGAAAAACGGGGCAAACTTCGTTATACTCAAAATCTGAACCTTTTCTATTATTAACATTTTGATAACTTTGGCATCTTGATAACTATTGCTACCTATTTCGTCGCTATATTTTTTAGCGGCTTTTCATTTTTGCATTTAAGGCTGTAACATGACCGTTACTCAAACTTCTAAACCTTTTGAACCTATTATTACCTCGTTATTGGATAACGACTTATATAAATTTACCATGCTACAAGCCATGCTGCATCAGTTTCCGCAGACACATGGCGTGTACCGTTTTCGCTGCCGCAATAACGAAGATACGCTGTATCCTTTGGCGGATATCAAAGACGATTTAGAGCAACAGCTAGACAGCTTGTGTGAATTGCGATTCTTAGAAGATGAGCTGGAGTATTTGCGTGGATTGCGCTTTATGCGTTCAGACTTCGTTGATTATCTAGAATTATTTAAGCTAAAACGCCGTTTTATCACCGTTAGCACCGACGAAAAAGGCCGCTTGTTTATTGACATCGAAGGGCCGATGATTCAAGCGATGTTCTTTGAGGTATTTGTCTTAGCCATTGTTAATGAGCTATATTTTAGTGCTTTATCTAATGCCAGCGTCATTGAGGAAGGGCAGCGCAGGTTGGATGGAAAAGTTGAGTTATTGCATCAGTATGCGGTAAAGCAGGAAAAATATGATAATAATACACCGCCATTTATCGTCGCTGATTTTGGTACTCGTAGGCGTTTTAGCAAAGTCTGGCAAGCGCATGTGGTTGAGACTTTACATAACGCTGAACCGAAAATCGTTAGCGGTACATCAAACGTTTATTTAGCAAAAAAACTCGGCATGACGCCGATAGGAACGATGGCACATGAGTTTATGCAGGCATTTCAGGCATTGGATGTGCGTTTGCGTGATTCACAAAAAGCGGCACTTGAAGCGTGGGTACATGAATATCGTGGTGATTTGGGTATTGCGCTGACCGACGTCGTTGGGATGGATGCATTTTTACGCGACTTTGATTTGTATTTTGCCAAGCTGTTCGATGGTCTGCGTCATGACAGCGGCGACCCGTATGTTTGGGGTGATAAGGCCATTGCGCATTATAAGAAATTAAAAATAGACCCAAGAACCAAGATTTTGACCTTTAGTGATGGATTGGATTTAAATAAGGCGTGGAATTTACATCAATATTTTAAAGGTCAAATAAGAACCAGCTTTGGCATTGGCACCAATTTGACCAACGATATGGGTATCACCCCGATTAATATCGTCCTAAAATTGGTTGAGTGCAATGGGCAGCCGGTTGCCAAATTGTCAGACAGCCCAGGCAAGACCATGATCAATAATGATACCTATCTTGCCTATTTGCGCCAAGTCTTTGAAGTCGATGAGCCAGAGTAAAATTGGTTTAACTTAAATGTCGCTTTTCTCGATGCTATCTTCTTCGGCGAAAGCGGCATCTAATGCTTGCTGCACGGCATTAATACGAGTTTCGCAAACACGATAAGCGGCAATCGACTCTTCCACTGTCGTCATCAGATTATCGATATCAGGCTCGTCTTGTTGCTGTAGTTCAGCGGCATTGGTTTTTAAAATATCATAAGCTGCCTTAAAGGTCTTTGGGGCGGCTTTTTTACGTTTGCGAGTAGGGGTTGTCATAAGGTTTCCTAACTTTAAAATAAAGTCTTTGATTAAGTTGAATGGGCGGTAGGTTGTATTTCTTACTTATCAATATTTACATCAATAATCTGTGCTTTTGCTTTACCATCTTTTAAGACGATATGTAGCGTTTGCTCAGCATAAAGTTGCGTACTGCTGGTTAGTATTTTTTTATCTTTTGCATCAGTCAGCATGGTATAGCCTTGCTTAAGCACACGAGAAGGACGATGCAAGAGCACAATATCGCGCAGATATTCGCTATCACGTCGTGCTTGTAGCAACTGCTGCTGGGCATTATGTATAATCGTCTTTTTTTGGTTTTGGCTATAACTTGATGCAATGGTTAATTGCTGATAAGCAGAATTTTGAGTTTGGACTCGCAGCTCACTGGTTCGTCTGGCTGCTTGTTTGACTTGGCGCTGGGCACTTTGCTGAATACTCTGCCAAGCATAATCACTGTCTTTTTGCAGGGCGGTCAGTTGACCAATCGTTTGCGACTGAATGTGACTCAACTGGCGTGACGTTTGTTGCTCAGCGATATTCAGTTGACGCTGCGCTGCTTGTTTGATTTGCGCTTGGTATTGCAGGGTTTGCGTGACGAGCTGGGCCAAATGCGTCATGATAGCAGCAATCACTTTTGATGGTGTATCAAAGCTGCTATGCGCCACTTCATCTAAAATCACTTTATCACGCTCATGACCGATACCAACCCAGACAGGGATAGGTTGCTCGGCAACAAGAGCGGCAAGCTCGTAATCATTGAGATATGCTAAATCACCAACGGCGCCACCGCCACGGATAATGACTAACAAATCTGGCAGGCGCTGATAGGTGTCATAAAATTGCTGCTGGGCGCTGACGATAGCTTGACGGATTTCGCTTGGTGCGTGATTGCCCTGAAAGGTGGCGTGATGATAATGAAAATGACAGGCACCTGTACGAGCTAAGCGGTCCGCATCGGCTTGAAAATCGCCCAATCCCGCCGCTTTTTCAGGGGCAATGACTAAGACATGCTCGATATCAAATGGGGGGGGTAGCTGCTGATTTAGGTTTAATAAGCCTTCGCCCGTCAAGCGGTCGACCATCTCCGCATATTGCCGTGCCAAGTCGCCTAAAGTGTAGCTTGGGTCAATATCTTCAATCGTCAGTGAGAAACCGTATTGTGCATGAAAGCCTGCCGATACTTTGAGTAAGACGGTCAAATCACGGTCAAGCGGCATGCCAGTTGCGCGCTCAAACTTTGCTAAGACGCGCGCCGCTTTAAAGCGCCAAAGATTACCACGGCAGCTGGCAATAACTTTGCCGTCGTCATCTTTTTCTGCTAGCTCAAAGTAATAATGCCCACTTTTACTTGATAGGTTGCGAATCTCAGCTTTTACCCATACGCGGTGATTAAAGGTCTGTTTGATGACCATATCGACCGCCGATAAGTAATCACTTAGGCGCAAAACCGTATCTTCTAAACTGACTTCCAGACTGTTTTCTTGCTCCGCCAGTTCCGCCTCCAAGGTCGCTAAATCTTTGGCAGGTACCAATACTTTGTCTTTTTTGGAGCTGACTTGTTTCATATTTGCTAGATTGGGTTTGCGCATAAGAGGAGACCAAAGGTAAGCGAGGCTGAAAGACTGACGGCGTTAGATTAACTCATCAAAGTAAAGGTTGCAGGTATAAAAGACCAGACAGGATAGTTTACCCCAAAAGTGCCGCGACAAAAAGTAAAGCCAATAAGCCGCGATAAATATAGATGAATATAATAGCTATCTCGCAAACTTATTGGCTAAGAGCTTTGTTAAATTATCATTTTTTATTGGCAACGAAAATTAATCATATACTCATAATCATCTTTACGTGATAAATCTGGCGTGCCCGTCCCAAAGATTGAACCGATGACCGCGCCTGCTTGTCCGACCATACGACCCGTTTGCTCATTTAAAATACCGTTATATTTTACTTTGTCATCAACGATAATCACTTGTTTTCTTCCACAGGTTTTTTGCGCACTGTCTATTGCATTTTGCTGAGCTTTGACTTTGCTCTCAGCGATGCCCGTGGTTTCATAAATCGAGTTAGCGCGCTGAATCACCGGTGAAGAAGGCGTGCTTTGACAGGCACTCAAAGCCAGAGCCGAAGCCAGTGTTGCTGTTAAAGTAGCGGTTTTATTAAAAATATTCATAATAGTTTCCTTTTTCCTATAAGTTCAATATATTACTCGACAACTTGTATGAATCTAACGTATTGCGACAAGGAGTGTCTAGGCGGTTATTGTGTGCAACGTTGCAGGTACACAGCAAATTACTTGAAATATAAACCATATCTAGGATAATTGGGGTATTCACTTTTAACCAATAAGTAAATTTATGCAACTGATTCCTGCTCCTGCTGGCGTGCTCGAAGTCGACGCGCTATGGCAACAAGACAATCCTAAAGATGCGAATACCGATACAGTGGCGCTGCTTTGTCATCCCAATCCGTTATTTGAAGGCACAATGAACAATAAAGTGGTCACGACCATGTATCGTTTTGCGCGTGATAGCGGCATGCATGTGGTACGTTTTAACTTTCGCGGCGTCGGCCAGTCAACCGGCGAGCACGACTACGCAGATGGAGAGGTAGTCGATGCGATGACCGTGCTACAATGGATTGCAGAGCAAACCAACGCTCGTAAGCTATGGCTAGGTGGCTTCTCCTTTGGTGGTTATGTGATAGCGCGCGTCGCTGAGCAAATCATGGTATCGCCACACATTTGGGGATTGAGTGATTTTGAAATAGCAAACGTTGCTCTTATCGCACCCTCCGTTGAAAAAAACGCCACCGATGATTTGAGCTTACCGATTGAGAAAACCTTTGAGATATATGGCAATGAAGACAATGTGGTTGCGCCTGCTAGCATGCAGGAGTTTGCTGAGCGTCTCGGACTGCCGGTTAGTATCGTTGATGGCGCTGGGCACTTTTTCCACGGACGTTTATCTGAGCTAAAAGGTTTGTTGGAAGGGCATAGTTTTGGGTCTAAAGATTCGCACTAAAAGCATTGTCAGCCCGTTTAGCTAACAATGCTTTTAGTTTTTTATATTTATTTTGTCTAATGATGAGTCGTATTATGAGTTTATCTCCCTTGCAACGTTATGAGCAGGCCATTAGCACTGATGAGTTTACTCGAGATGAGCAGCAATATCAGGCAATGAGCTATTTAGATGGGTTGTATCATCAGCTCAATGATAGCGTGGCACAAAAAAAAGGCTTTTTTAGCTTTTTAAAATCAAAACCCGCTGCGCCCAAAGGCTTATATATGTGGGGCGGGGTAGGACGCGGTAAAACATGGATGATGGATATGTTTTACGACTCTTTGACCATTGAGCGTAAGATGCGCCAGCATTTTCACCACTTTATGCAGCGCGTCCATCAAGAATTAAATAATCTACAAGGTCAAAGCGATCCGCTAGAAAAAGTCGCGGATATCATTTATGCAGAAGCAGTGATTATTTGTTTTGATGAGTTTTTTGTCTCCAACGTCTCAGATGCGATGATTTTGGGTGATTTGTTTACCATGCTATTTAATCGCGGCGTGACTTTGGTCGCCACATCAAACATTGAACCAGCAGGGCTTTATAAAGATGGTCTACACCGTGATCGCTTTATGCCAGCTATCGCCGAAGTTGAGCGTCACACCACAGTGATGAATATTGATTCTGGTATTGATTATCGCCTACGTGTCTTACAGCAAGCGGAGTTATATGAGTCGCCGTTGACTAAGGCCAATCATCACTGGCTTGCCAACCGTTTCGCTAGCTTGTCTAATAATCAAAAAATCAGCAACGCGCCTATTACCATCAATGGTCGCGAAATCAAAATCAATGCCCGTACCGAAGATATTTTATTTTGTGACTTCCGTCATTTATGTATGGAGCCGCGCTCAGCGTCTGATTTTATCCAAATTGCCAAAGAATTTAGCACGGTGTTAATCAATTCTGTGCCCGCTTTAGATGATGATTTGCGTGATCCGACCCGCCGTTTTATTTATCTGGTTGATGAGTTTTATGATCGCCGCGTCAAACTATTGGTAAGAGCAGAGCAGCCAATTCTCGAGCTTTATCAAGGACAAAAATTGGCCTTTGAGATTGAGCGTACACGTTCACGCCTGCTTGAAATGCAGTCAGAGGACTATTTGCGCATGGATCATCGCATCGAAGGCTCAGAAGCGGCGTAAGGCATATCGCTAATGCAGTTGCATAATAATAAATAAGGATAAAATATGAATAGTTCTGAAAATAATATGGATAACGGTAACGAACTGAACAGTAATAGCGAAGAAAATCAAGCCGAAAGCCCGAGAGGGGTAAACGCGCAAGTAACCAATGAACAGCTGATTAACTGGATTAAATCAAGACGTAGCATCGGCAATCTGAGCATTCCGGCACCGACAGAGTCTCAGATTAAAGCAGCTATTGACTGTGCGATTACCGCTCCTGATCATAAAAAACTGCGGCCATGGCGCTTTATCGTCACTCAAGGTAATGCGCGTCATGACTTGGGCCGGGCCTTTTTAGCGGCTGCTGAAGCACAAGCGGCGCAAGCGGGCGAAGAGCTGTCTGAGAAATCACGCAAGAAAACCTACAATATGCCACTGCGTGCGCCGGTTATTATTACGGTCGTTACCCATATGCAAGTGCATAAAAAAGTGCCACCTTTTGAGCAAATGCTCAGTGCTGGCGCGGCAGTACAAAATCTTATTTTAGCGTTACAAGCTCAAGGTTTTAGTACGGTTTGGCGTACGGGCTTATTGGCCAATGAGCCTGCCGTTAAAGCTTATTTTGGCGTTGGCGCAAATGATTATGTTACGGCTTTTGTTTATACTGGCAGCAGTCCATGCGATATGCCCACGCGCAAGCCGATTGATATTGAGGCATTACTGCGTTTTGAGTCATAGCGTCCAGACAGGTCTATGATTACGGCGATGTTTCAAAATAGTAAGCGTTGCTATAACGTGATACAGCAAAGCAAAACAATGACCAAACTGGTCACGTTATTTCAATAAAATAACGGTTCTATATCAATAATTGTTGAAACATACCCTCAATCTCACTGTATACTCGGCACAAATTCTATTCATAATTCAGTCAGTCAATACGGATAAAATAATATGACCAGCGCTAATGATAAAAAGACAGATGCAAATATAAAGGACAGTCAAACAGACAATCAAGGTGCTGAAAAACAAAACAGTTTGCTATCCAGTATCATTGAGCGTGCCACCAAATCTGGGCTAGGGCGTAAGAAGTTAAATCCTAGCGCGGTTGAGTCTGCGGTGGCAAAAAACATGGCAGAAATCCATAACAATCCAACCAAGCTGCGTTTGGCATTTTTAGGTGGCGGTAGCTTTGGTACGGCAATGGCAAACTTGGCTGCCCGCAATGGCTGTGATACCACGCTGTGGGTACGCAATAAACGTACTGTTAAGGCTATGGCAAAGACGCAGACCAATAAAAAATATCTGCCCGGTTATAAGCTTGATAATCGCCTCAAATACAGCCACGATTTGCAAGCGGCGGTCAAAGATACCGATATTGTGTTCATTGCTGTCCCAGGTCTCGCGTTTCGCGAAACTCTAAAAAGTATCGCGCCCTTTATTAGCGGGCAATCTATTGTCTCTTTGACCAAGGGTATGGAAAAAGATACCTTTGCTTTGATGAGTGATATTATTAAAGATGAGCTGCCGGAAGTGAACTTTGGCGTGATGTCAGGGCCAAATCTCGCCATTGAAATCATGAAAAATATGCCGTCTGCTACGGTCATTGCCAGTGACTCTGAGCCACTACGCCATGCGGTACAAGCAGCATTACATAGTGCTTTCTTTAGAGTGTTTGCCAGTGACGATGTTCGCGGTGTTGAGCTTGGTGGCGCGCTAAAAAATATTTATGCCATTGCCATGGGAATGGCGGCAGCTTATGAAGTCGGTGAAAATACCAAAGCCATGATATTAACGCGCGGTTTAGCGGAAATGAGCCGTTTTGGTGTCCATGCCGGTGCCAATCCGCTGACCTTTTTAGGTCTGTCGGGTGTCGGTGATTTATATGCCACTTGTAGCTCAGAGCTGAGCCGCAATTACCGTATTGGTAATATGCTCGGTCGCGGTATGACCATTGATGCGGCGGTCAAAAAATTGGGTCAAACCGCTGAAGGCGTCAACACCATTCAGCAGGTACATGAAAAAGCCACCAAAGAAGGCATTTATATGCCGATTACCCATGCGCTTCATGCAGTCATTTATGAAGACAAAGCCGCGCTTGGTGTCGCCTTACATCTTATGGAAGCGGGCTTCCGTAGTGATGTTGAGTTTGTCATGGAGCATGACCATAGTAATGCGGCACTAACGGCGCAAATGCAAACAGCAAGCAAGACTAAGCATAAAAAAGACGAAAATAAGTAAAGCGTTTAGCAGAATGTAGCTATTTCATTGTTAACATTACTTTATCATCAAAATAGTCAGGTAAACGTAACACACAAGGTGGTTAAGATTATGAAAATTATCTTAGTACGTCATGGTCAAGCAGAAGATGGGACGCACCCAGACAGTGCACGGCAGTTGACAGATTTTGGTCAGAAACAAGCGGCGGAAACGGCAGAATATATTACCACTCATTATCAACCTGATTGTTTTGTTGTGAGCCCTTATAAGCGGGCGCAGCAGACGCTGGCAGCATTACAGTTACGCGCTCCTAACGTGCCCTCACAAATACAAGATAATATCACGCCGTCCGACGATGCCCATCAGGCGCTCATCGACATTGGTAATGTTGAAACGGAGTGTCTGGTGGTTGTCTGTCATATGTCTATTGTTGCTCATATCGCTGGCCTGCTGACGGGTGATTACCCTGAATCGTTTGCTTTAGCAGAAGCGCGCGTGTTTGAGATGGATTTTGTGCTGGCGGGTATGGCAACCGAGATAGACCGCTTTGTTCCAGAACAACCTTATTAGTATCAATCATACACACGCTCATAAGACATTTAAATGCTTGCTAGACCATAGCTTTAATAAATGACAGCTTCAATAAGCAAAGCAATGACTCTAAACAACAGCTTTGATAATTAAGGACACATTTGGTGTTACATGTTTGGTTAAGAGCGCAGCACAGTCCTCTAGCGGTCTGGCACGAAGACATAAAGCAATGGCAATTGGTCGACGGCTGGCAACAGCTACATGATATCTATGGTAGCTATAAAACCAATAGCCAAAAATCGGTTTGTCTGTATTTCCCATCAAGCCATGTCTTACAAGTAGAGTCTGAGCTAAATACGGCTCAGCTTAAACAATTAGGTATGAGCGGTAAGCAGTATTTATTTGAAGAAACTTCTCTGACGCCGGTTGAACAATTAGCCATTCGCCAAGTGACTGAAAATACCAGCCATCATCTCTATGCTTTGGCTCAAAGCGATATCGAAGCATGGCAGCAAAGCGCCAAGCTTGCTGGCATGAACATCGTAGCATTATTGCCTGATTTTTTATTACTGCCAACGCCAGAAGAGGGTGCAGGTCAGCAGATTGTATTGTACCAAGATCAGCAAACCATGCTGCTACGCCAATCCTTACATCAAGGCATGGCGGTCAGTTATCTGCCTTTAATTTTTGAGCGTTTTCCGCATTTAAGCGAAGTGTTGCTATTGCCAGCTATTGATGATGCTTTTGTAGATTCTAGCCACGTGGCTGATAGGGTTAATGAGCCTGCGTTCGATGATATGGATTTAACCAAGCATGAAACTACCGTCAAAGCATCTTCTCAAACGATGGCAATGATTGCCGAGCATCAATTATTATTAACCACGCTACCAGTTGCGCCTAAACCGCTTGAAATTCCTGAACGTCATGCGCTGAACTTTTTTATTAAATCGACCGATTCGCAATTATCACCATATCTGCGGGTGGCGATGATGGTAGCGCTGTCAGCACTGATATTGCAGATGGCAACCGATGGGGTGCAGTGGTATCAATATAAGACGGCGGCAGCGGCGACCAAAACCGAGATTGCGAGTCAGTATCAGTCTTGGTTTCCAAATGAGCCACTTAGTACGCGCACAAAGCTACAAGTGCAATTGCAACCAAAACTGCGTAGTGATAGCCAAGCGCCTGATTCTCACATAGCGGTATTGGCACGTATATCACCGCTGATTAAACAGTCGTCATTACGAGCGCAGGCGTTAATCATGCAGCCAACTGCGCTCAGCTTTACGCTGATTGCACCAGACCGCGGCAGTCTTGATCAATTTACCAATACGCTTGTCGCCCAAGGCTTAAATGCTAAGCTGGAACAAGTCAATGGCAATGAGCAAGGGCAGTTTAGCGGTCAAGTGACCGTTGATGTGGTAGCAAACAATAGCAGCGTCAGCAATAAAGGGTAACCATGAAAAGATTACAGCGCCTCGCCAAACGCAGCACTACTGCTACTAACCCTCGCCCTCGAAGTGGTGCTTTATCAACGCGGATGAGTAGCTATCAAAGTATCTTAATGACACGTTGGCAAGCATTGTCTGCGCGTGACCAATTAGCCTTACTGCTATTGTCGGCATTTTTGCTGTTATTTGTCGGTGGCTATGGCGGCTATAGCGTCCATCAAGCAGCAAAAGCGAGCAAAAATGAGTATCAAGAGCAGGTTGCTGACTATTTTTGGTTGCGTGCCCAGGCTGGTAATATTGATAGCAATGCGTTAAATGCTACCAATTCAGCAGATGGCGCTGAAGCGATGCCGCCGGCTAGCCGTATCAGTGCGCTGTTAAATAACTCAGGGATTGCTGATGCGCAGATCATTGCAGCAGGCGATGCGGTGCAGCTGAGCTTTACCCATCCAAGCCAAGCGGTGGTGAGCGGGGCGCTGAGTAATCTTGAGCAGCAAGGTTGGCAATTTACTCAACTGTCGATGCAGCAAGATTTGGTGACTAAAGCCATTCAAGTACAGGCGACCGTGACTTCTTAATATTTTTAGTCAATTATGTAAGAAAAATAATTAACCACGTTAACGCTTTAACAATTACCACATTGAAAACCTGATAATTTGCCACAATAAAAATAACTACAGACCACAGAATATAACGAGTGACAGCATGATAAATAATTCTAATAATACGATGAGTGATGATAAACGCCGCTCTTTGACGACATATAACCATATTACCTATTTGCTTTATGTGCTCAGCTACTTTACCGCTGGGCTATTGTGGATTGTGCCTATCTTTATGAACTATGCCAAACGCCGTGATGCTGATGGTACTTGGCTTGCCACCCATTTTGATTGGCAAATCAAGACATTTTGGTACAGCATTGTCCTATTCGTTATTGGGGTGCTTATTGTCACCTTTGCCTTAGGCGGTTTTGGTGTCAGTATGTTCGCTGAAACCAACAACATTGCCATCGGCTCAGTATTATTGGCTATTTTAGGTTTTGTTATTATGGGCTTTACTTTTATTTGGCATCTGTACCGTATTGTACGCGGTTGGATTGCGCTTGCTGATGGCCGCCCAGTGCCTTAATCTGAGAATATGAATATCAATAAGTGGTAGATGTGGATAAAAATGCTGTCTGATAGGGGTTTCTTTACTAGGTTAAATCAGTCAATTAACAGTATTAACGCTTATTTATTCGAAGGATAGGGCGTAATTTTCCTGATGAAACTTTGGTCTTATTTCAGTTAAGCTGATATAATCGCAGCGCTTGACCGCATTCGTTTTTCTTATTTATCATTTCTTTTCAAGCAGGGTCTGTCATTACTATGTCTTACGCCTTACTTCGCCCTTTTTTGTTTAATATGGACCCCGAGCACGCTCATGAGATGACCTTATCTTTATTAGATAAAGCTCATAAAGCGCGTGTATTGGGCTTAGTATATGGTCAGTCAATGCAGCCAACCGACTGTATGGGTTTGCAGTTTGCCAATCCCGTTGGGCTTGCCGCCGGTTTGGACAAAAACGGCGATTATATCGATGCATTAGCAGAGTTGGGTTTTGGTTTTATCGAAGTGGGTACTGTCACGCCAAAGCCGCAAGTCGGCAATGACAAACCAAGACTATTTAGAATCAAACAAGCCGATGCCATTATTAACCGCATGGGTTTTAATAACGAAGGCGTTGATTACCTGATTGAAAACGTCAAACGCTGTAAATACCAAGGCAATATCGGTATCAATATTGGTAAAAATGCTGCGACTCCGGTTGAAAATGCGGCTGATGATTATGTCTATTGCTTAGAGCGTGTCTATCCGCATGCGTCTTATATTACGGTCAATATCTCCTCGCCGAATACCAAAAATTTGCGCGACCTACAAAGCGGTGAAGCGTTAACCCAATTATTAGCTACCATTAAAAATCGCCACAATCAGCTGGCAACCGAATATGGTTTTTATGTACCATTGGTATTAAAAGTCGCTCCCGATTTAGAGCCATTACAAGTGGATTACATCTCTAAGCAGTTGCTGGACTTTGAGATTGATGGTTTGATTGCCACCAATACCACGTTGAGCCGCGTGGGTGTCGAAGATTTGCCCGATGGTGAGCAAGCAGGCGGCTTATCCGGTCGTCCGGTCAGCCACATTAGTACGCAAATTCTACAACAATTCTCTGACCAGTTGGGTGGTAAGGTCACGTTGATTGGCGTTGGTGGTATCGATAGCGGTGACAAAGCCGTCAAAAAAATTGAAGCAGGTGCAGATTTGGTGCAGCTATATTCAGGACTTATCTATAAAGGGCCGGGACTGGTACAGTCTTGCATTCAATCTATCGGTGGCTATTACGATGCGATGGAAGGTTAAGATTGTTAAAACTGCAAGCTTTTCACCTTCACTGAAGTACACCAAATAAGATGCAAATGAGGCGATAAACATGAGTGGTTTAGATATTGTAATTGCTGTGGTTGTCCTGATTGGCTTATGGCGTGGTTTTCAGGTAGGTCTGATTAAGACAGCTGTCGGTTTAGTCGGTTGGTTTATCGCACTTATTGCTGCCACGCGTCTGGCAGGTTCGGTCGCGCCGCAATTATCAAGTATGGTAGAGAATCCTGTTTTACAAATGGCGCTGGCGTTTTTAGTGATTGTGATTGCTATTTTAGCCATTATGCATCTGGTTGCGTTTGTGTTTTCTGGCGTACTTAAAACCTTACGTCTTGGCGTCCTTGATAAAATGGCGGGCGGGGTACTTGGCGCGGCAAAAAACGTGCTTATGGTTTTGGTGGTGCTTAGCGTCAGCGCGCCATTGTTGGTACAAATGCCGCAGTGGGAAACCTCAGTGCTCGCGCCTGAATTACTGCCTTATGCGCCCATGGGTAAAGAGCTGGTCTCAGATATGTTTGGGATGGCATGGGATCAGGTCAATCAGTCTTAAATTTTATAGATCCAAAGGCATGCTAAGCACTTAAAAAAAACTATTCAAGCGTCTTTAATATTCGTAAAATACACCTCTATTTATCATCATTAACTCGTCTTATGGATAATTAGCCTTATCTATTGTCCGTAAGTCGTTATTCTTAGCAAGATCATCAGCGTTGCGGCAAAAGATAGGCAAACATTTAAGACAACCTTATCAGCCGTTATTGTGTTATCAATGTGTGGTACAAAATAGGATACAACTATGTGTGGAGTCGTTGGGGTCGCAGCTCATGAGCCGGTCAACCAAATTCTTTATGATGCCTTAACCATGTTGCAGCATCGCGGGCAAGATGCGGCAGGTATTGTGACTTTACAGGATGGGCGTCTTTATTTACGTAAAGAAAATGGCATGGTACGTGACGTGTTTATGAACCGTCATATGCTAAAACTGGTGGGTAAGTTTGGTATCGGTCACGTTCGTTACCCGACCGCTGGTACCTCAAGTAGCGCCGAAGCACAGCCTTTTTACGTCAACTCGCCTTATGGTATTACCCTTGCGCACAATGGTAACCTAACCAATGCTGAAGGTTTGGCAAAATCTTTGTATCAAGAAGATCGCCGTCATCTCAATACAGATTCAGATTCTGAGGTGTTGCTAAACGTGCTTGCGCATGAAATGCAAAATATCAATAAAACCCACCCGACGCCTACGGATATCTTTGCAGCAGTGACAGCGGTTTATAGCCGTATTGAAGGCGCTTATGGCGTGGTTGCCATGATTACGGGTCATGGGTTGCTAGCATTCCGTGATCCAAACGGTATCCGTCCGCTGATTTTTGGTAAGCGTATGGCAGCTAACGGTGGCACAGAATATATGGTAGCGTCAGAGTCAGTTGCGTTGACAGGTTCAGGCTTTAGCATTGTCCGTGATGTCAAACCAGGCGAAGCGATCTTCATTGATTTGGACCATAAACTGCATACGCATCAGTGCGTTGAGCAAAAAGAATACACGCCTTGTATCTTTGAATATGTGTATTTTGCCCGTCCAGATTCTATTATGGATAATATCTCGGTTTATAAGTCACGCCTACGTATGGGTGAAAAACTGGCTGATAAAATCCTTGCTGAATGGGGTGAGGACCATGATATCGATGTGGTTATTCCTATCCCTGATACCTCGCGTACTTCAGCGATGGAGCTGGCGCTAAAAATGAATGTCAAATACCGTGAAGGGTTTATGAAAAACCGCTATATCGGTCGTACCTTTATCATGCCAGGTCAGCAGCAACGTAAAAAATCCGTCCGTCAAAAGTTAAGCGCGGTACCGCTTGAATTTAAGGGCAAAAACGTCCTCTTGGTTGATGACTCAATCGTTCGCGGTACGACGTGTCATGAAATTATCCAAATGGCACGTGATGCTGGTGCCCGTAAGGTATTTTTTGCCAGTGCTGCACCGCCGGTTAAATATCCAAACGTTTACGGTATCGATATGCCAGTGCGTAGCGAGCTGATTGCTTCAGGTCATAGCGTTGAAGAGGTACGCGAGATTATCGGTGCCGACCGCTTGATTTTCCAAGATTTGGACGATTTGATTGAAGCAGTAAAAGATACCAAGCATAGCAAGGTTGAAGGCTTTGATTGCGCGGTATTTAATGGCTGCTACATCACTGGGCAAATCAATGAAGCGTATCTCGATCATCTACAAGAGCAACGTAACGACACCGCCAAAACAGGCAAAAAAGGCGTGCAAATCGTTGCTGATACCCCAGTCGATATGATGGGCGTAGAAGAGTTATAATAGAATAAGTAACTCAAAAATGGTAGTAAGTAAAAAGGCTGGATTCGCAAGGATTCCAGCCTTTTTTCTGAGCACGAATAAATGTGGTCAGTATGAAATAAAATGATGAATAAACAGCCATAGGCGGCTGGTATAAATTTTCCTTGCTTGCCGTTATCACAGAGGTTACGAAAAATTCATCCCAGCCGCGCTGTATCTTTTTTAGGGTCAATATACGCTATACACTAAATTTTTAATCAGCCTAAAAAACGCGTAAATAACCACAAAAAGCCATTAATCGCCGCGATACCGACGATCATGCTGACCAGCAATTGACGACTAAGATGATAGATAAGTAGCACCAATAATAACGCGCCAATTTGTGCCATAAATAAATGTACTTCGGCACTATTTAAGCCAGCTTGGAAGCCAGCATCGCCTGACAAACCTTGATAAGAAAGGCTGGTTAAAATCAGTAATACCATCACAGATAGCGGCAAGCTTTCATTTAAGCGATGTAGCCACGGTGTATCTAGCAGCTTTTTAGGTATTAAAGCGGGCAGGGCACGGGTAATAAAGGTCACGGCTGCCATCGCCAGTGTGGCAAGAATCAAATAACTACTGCTCATTGCTGCCTCCTTGCACACTGCGCTGTAACCAAAAACCACGCGCTAAAATCAGCAGCATACAAATCGTAATCGCTACTAATAACAACCAATTACTGGTAAAGAACGAGGCAATCATCAAAGCAATCACCGCAATGCCAATCGGGAAATAACGTTTGATACTTTGAAACTGCTCATAAGCTAAAATCGCAAATAAACAGACCAGGGCAAAATCCAAATGCGGTACCAAGTCACTGAGTGCACTGCCAATCATCACGCCAATAGCGCTAGCAAGTACCCACCAGCTTTGATTAAACAGACTGATAGGCAAAATCAAGCGCGCTCTTGTCTCAGGAGGTAAGCTGGTCATCACTGAAAACGTCTCATCAGTAAGGGCAAATAAACAATATATTTTAGCGATTTTATTACTAGGCATCGCATGCAGCAGTGGCGCCGCATAAAATACATGGCGCAAATTAATCGCCGCGATATTACTGGCGATGCTGCTAATAGCCTCGCCAGCGCTCAGCATCTTCAAACAAGCATATTGCGCAGCGCCTGCATATAAGACCACACTTAGCATAATAGTCGCCCACACTGGTACACCGGCTACTTGTGCGAGCACCCCAAAGGCGATGCCTGCTGGCAGATAACCCATGGCGACTGGCAAGCTTTTTTTAAAGCCTTCTGCCCAATGGTAATGATAAGCTTGATTTTGATTAATCTCATTTGATTGAGTAGTCACGTAATATCCTAATTTTTCTTACTTTTATGTATCGTTTATTATCTCTTTTGTGTTTATTAAACGCCTCATGTTAGCTAATTACTTTAATGGTCAAGCTTCAGGCTGCAATTTTTCATAGCTGCCTGTTTGATGGGCACGATATAAAAATCCACCGAGGATAATCAATCTTAATAATAATAAGCACCAAACGCTCAGCCAGATGCCGGTCATATCCCATTGCTGGTAGAGTAGCCAGCTTAAAGGGAAAAAGATAAGCGCCAATATCAGCGCGGCATTACGAATGACGCTACCAGCCGTTAAACCAAAGAATATTCCATCGAGCCAATAAGCGCCAACGCCAACCAGTGGCAGTAGTACCGCATAAAGGTGATAGTCATAAGCCAGCGCAAAGACGGGTTCGATATTGGTCATAAAATCCAAATAAGTTGGCATCGCAAGCCACCAAATCGTGCTTAGCATCATGGCAAGGCCGTAACTGACCACGCCTGTGCGTTTGACGATAATACGAAAGTGCGGCCAATCGCGTCGTCCAGCTGCTTGTCCGCTCAAGGTTTCTGCCGATACCGCCACGCCGTCAAGAGCGAAGGCTGAGATGCTTAATACCTGCAATAAAATAGCATTGGCGGCCAAAATGACATCGCCGCTTTGGGCAGACAGTCGGGTAATCCAAGCAAAGCTTAAGGTTAAAATAAGCGTACGGATAAAAATATCTTTATTTAACGAAAATAGCCTAAGCATCTTATCTTTAGTAAAATGTTCCTTATTAGCATTAAATAACGCGCGCCAAGAGATTTGTAGATGTCGACGGCTGAGCCACAATGCTAAGACCACCCCAAGCCAAAAGGCAATGGTCGTGCCTAATGCTACCCCAACCAAGCCCATCTGCAGCACATAAACAAAAAACAAGGTCAGAATAATATTAAGCAGGGCGATAAAGCCTTGCTGATAAAGCATATAGCGGGTTTTGCCTTGACCGGCAAACCAGCCGATAAAGGCAAAATTCATCAGCTCTGCGATAACGCCCCAAAAACGGACGTCCAAATAAGTTTTGGCTGCACGACCGCTATCAGGATTGGCAGAAAGCGCTTGCAAGCCAAAATCAATGAGCCAAGGTTTTGCAATAAGTAGCACTGCGCCAATCATAAACGCAAGTAACAAAGCCCGCTGCAAAATTGATAGCAGCGGCGATTGCGTTTGTTTATGCGCATCATTATGAGCCAGCTGACCGAGTGCTTGTGCAGAAAGGCCAGATGACGCATATTGCAGAAAATTAAAGCTGACTAGTATCAAAGACAGCAGCTGAATAGCCAAGCCCATGCCAGCAAGCTTGGCAGTGTCATTCATATTACCGACAATCGCCGTATCAATGACACTTTGTAGTGGCATCGCAAGGTTAGCCAATAATACGGGTAAGGCAATCGCGATGATACGCGCATAGCGAGTATCAATAGGCGGCATAGCACTCGGCGGCAGGGTAGATGACATAGCTTAGTCGCTTATATAACCATATAATAAGACAGAAAAGTTTAGTGATGACTTATCGAATAACATTAAAAGATGGATAAAAATAGTATAAAGACAAAAGCACCTAGAGTTTAGGTGCTTTTATCGTGATAACGTTTGCTAGACAACAAAAATTCTAGTTATTTGCTTTTATACAAGCGTTAGTCTTGCTCATACATTTTTGGATCATTAAACGTGACGATTTCTTCTTCAAACTCAGGTTTTACTTTGACGATAAAGTCGTCACGTGATAAGCCCATTCTTAAAGGAATAGAGCTTGCGATATAAGTTGAAGAATAAGTACCCGCAAGTAAACCAATAAACAGCGCCACTGAGAACCAGTATAGACCATCACCGCCTAAGAATAACATCGCTAGCACTACCAGCAATACTGTTGAGATGGTCATAATCGTACGGCGCAGCGTCTCTGTTAATGACAAATCAATCGTTTGACGCGGCGTGATACCACGCACGCGGCGGAAGTTTTCGCGGATACGGTCATAAACGACGATCGTATCGTTCAGCGAGTAACCAATCAACGCCAGTACAGCAGCTAGGACAGTTAAATCAAACGGAAAGCCAAATAAGGCAAACACCCCGATGGTCACCACCGCATCATGGAATAGCGACAGTACTGCGCCAAGCGCTAGCTTAAACTGGAAACGTAGGGCAACATAGCCAAGCATACAAGCCAATGCTAATGCCAATGCCATAACCGAGTTTAAGTAGATTTCGTTACCGACTTGGCTACCGATAATATTAACGTTACTGATTTCAACGTTATTATTAGGCAGTGCCAATGCTTTACTCAGGCTGGCGTTCAGTCCATCGACGTTATCTGATTGAGGCGGCAAGCGCACTAAAAGCTCTTGGCGCGTACCTAGATACTGTACGACCGCATCGTCAAACCCATTATCAGCTAGCGCGTTTACCACGTCGACTTGCTCAACAGGCTGCTCATAACGCACATCCGCTGACACCCCGCCGGTAAAATCAAGACCTAGATTTAGACCATTAACGGCGATGGCGATAATACTGCCAATCACCATCAGAAGCGATAGAAGTGCCATCGGCTTTTCTAACTTCATAAATGGGATGATACGTTGATCGCCAATGGCTTTGATACCACCTTCTGCGTAAGCAGCGGCATCTTCGGCAGAACCACCTAATATCAAATTAGGATCAACCGCTGCTGTGTTACCAGATGCTTGGGTCGCCAAGGCTTGATTTTCTTTCCCACCGCGGCGGGTTTTTGAACCGGTCAATTTAGAGGTTCTAGGATTATTAGCTTGCGTATTACTGCCTTTGCCATCACGGCGCGGTTTTTTACGGCGGCGCGTACCAGTAGTATTTGCTTCACCGTTTGAGCCATTTCGATCTGGGTTATTTTCTTGTTCTAGCGGATTGTTATTATCGATAGCCATAGTTTTCTCCTAACCGATGCTCAGACGTTTGATAGATTTGCGCTTGCCGTAAGCAATTTGTATCAGCGCACGCGTCACCAAAATGGCGGTAAATAGCGAGCTGACAATACCAATCGCGAGGGTAATCGCAAAGCCTTTAATCGGACCCGTACCTATCGCAAATAAAATAAAGGCGACCAGTAAGGTTGTGATATTGGCATCGAAAATACTACTAAAAGCACGGTCAAAACCTGCGACGATGGCGGATTTTGGCCGGACACCATTTGCCAGCTCCTCACGTATCCGCTCAAAGATCAGCACGTTGGCATCGACCGCCATACCAATGGTCAAGACAATACCAGCAATACCCGGTAAGGTGAGTGATGAGCCTAAGATTGACATGATGGCAATGATAATAATGACGTTAATTGCTAGGGCCACGTTGGCGATGACGCCAAATAAGCGATAGAAAACAATCATAAAGGCGGAAACTAATAAATAACCCACTTGGATAGAGAATAAGCCTTTTTCAATGTTTTCTTGACCGAGTGATGGACCAATCGTACGCTCTTCCACGAAATACATCGGTGCAGCTAGCGCTCCTGAACGTAATAAGAGTGCAAGCTCAGCCGCTTCTGCACTACTATCAAGTCCAGTAATACGGAATGATGAGCCCAGTACCGCTTGGATATTGGCACGGTTAATGACTTTGGTTTCTGCATACGGTGTACGTACTTCAACCGTCTCACCAGTCGCTGGGTCTTCTTTATAAGCGATACGTTGTTTATTCTCAATAAACAACACCGCCATTTGTTTACCGACAGCAGTACGGGTAGCGTTTTGCATGAGCTTGCCACCAGCACTATCTAGGGTAATGCTGACTTCAGGCGAGCCATTTTCATCGATGCCTGTCTGAGCATTGGTGACTTTATCACCGGTGACAATTGCTTGACGCTCAAGCAATACTGGCGGACCATCGAGTGTTTTAAAGGGGAACGCTTCAGTGCCAGCAGGCGGAATACCGCCCATATAGTTTTCAGCACCTTCAGCGACCATACGGAACTCAAGGTTAGCCGTACGACCAAGGACACGTTTTGCCTCAGCGGTATCTTGTACGCCTGGAAGTTCAACGACGATACGGCTAGCACCTTGCGATTGTACCAAAGCTTCAGTCACGCCAAGCTCAGCAATACGATTGCGTAGGGTGGTCAAGTTTTGGTTGACCGCGTAGCTATTGATTTCATCTAAAGTGGCATCGTTATACGCTAAAATCAGCGCAGGACCTTGCTCATCAATCGAAGACTGTAGCGTGAAGGTATTACCCATCGAGCCTTGTAGGACGTTTTGTGCGCGGTTACGGGTATCGGTATCAGCGAAATGCAGCACCACGCCACGCTTTTCGGTTTTGATACCTTTAACCGCAATACGCTCAGCACGTAAGTCACGGCGCATATCACGACTGGCACTGGTCAAACGCTGCTCGAGCGCTTTATCCATATCCACTTCTAGTACAAAACGTACACCGCCGCGCAAATCAAGCCCGAGTTTCATCGGTTTTGCACCGATATCACGCAACCACTCTGGGGTAGTTTGCGCCAAGTTTAGCGCGACCACGTAGTCCTCGCCCAAATTCTGACGCAGCACTTCCTGAGCTTTTAGCTGATCGACTGGATTGTCGAGACGCACCAGCGCACTGTTGCCCTCAAAGGTACCATCATGATTATTGATACCAGCCTCTTCAAGTAAGCGTTTAGACTCAGTTAAGATGCCTTCAGATAGCTGTGTACCTGCTGCGGCACTGGTAATCTGTACGGCAGGTTCATCAGGATAGAGGTTAGGGGCCGCATATAGTCCGGCAATGATAAGCACGACGGCGATGAGTAAGTATTTCCAAGCGGGATATTGCATAATCACTTCTTTAAGTTGATAAACTACTGGCGACGCAGGCCACAAGTTAGCAGATGGGAAGTTAGCGATAACAATGGCAGGTGATTAAATGGAGAGCTACTATTGTGTGTTAGTAGTCGTACTAAATTCCGCACCACTGCGATCATCCGCGATGATAGTAAAGCAAAAAACGGTTAAGCGTAAACAGTAAAGCGAAAAATGACCGTAAATAATGTACGGTCATTTTACAGTCATTACAACCAATAATTAATAACTGGCAGCAATTAAGCTCAATAAAAGTTTGTCAATTATTGAATTTCTAAATGACAATTAAACGCTTTCAATGGTGCCAGCCGGCAATACTGAAATCACGGACGCACGTTGCACTTTAACATCGGTATGGTTGTTTAAGCTCACAACCGCATAATCACCTTCCAATGCCTTAATACGGCCCATAAGACCACCAGCAAAAATGATTTCGCTGCCAACGGTCAAGGCGTTGACCATCGCACGGTGTTCTTTGGTACGTTTAGACTGTGGGCGAATCACCAAAAAGTAAAAAATGGCAAAAAAGGCAACCGGCAACAAGATTTGTCCAAACATTGACGCAGCGCCGGCAGTTTCTGGTGCCGCATGGGCCGCTTGAATGAATAAGCTCATAATTTCTCTCAGTAAGTCATAGATAAGAATAAATTTACACGCATAGTAACAAAAAATCTCAGGCTTGGTAACTGTTAATCATAGGCTGGGGGCGTTTTTGTTAAAACTCACGGACTAACCATGACCTTTATAATGGTGGGCGTTTTCTTATTATAAAGGATGTAAAGATAAATTACTGAGCAGACAAAAAAGCCAAATGTTAAGTTAACATAAAGCTACGGTAAATTTATATTAACTTTATACGTTTAAAATTTCGTGGGCATAAATTTATAAGCAACTGATAAGTATGGTGATTTATTGCGAAATGCTATTATTAACATTGATATTAAACAAGCTCTTATCATAGACCAAATGGCTGTATAATAAAGGTATGTAAGCGCGTTTTTAATGATTGGGTAGAAAAGCATTCGTATTTATCGGCTATTATTTTCTATCTGCTAGCGCTTGCTCATGATATATTGTGATTTCCTTTTTCTTCTTTGTTTAGGTTACCTAACTTGTTTACCTTTTTTATGTCTGTACCTCGCTTATACCGTCCTCGCGCTTGTCGTAAAGACGCCTCTGCTGAACCTCCCCCGACGATGGGTGACAGCGATCGCTCTTATATGACACGCTTTAATAGCAAATCGTTTTCGGCGTTTATTCTATTGCTAACCTCTTTGCTACCACAAGCGGTTTGGGCAGCAGGTGAGGTAGCAAATCCTACTGCTAGTAGCGTGCTACTGCTTATTTTATTTGTCCTTATCGCCATTGGTATCTCGTTCATTTGTTCGCTCGCCGAGGCGGCACTCCTCAGCATGACGCCGTCGTATATTGCTGACTTGCAGGAAACGAACCCAAAAAAATCCAACATGCTAAAACGCCTAAAGGTCGATAATATCGATCAGTCGTTGGCAGCTATCTTAACGTTAAATACCGTGGCACACACCTTGGGTTCGATTGGTGCTGGTGCACAGGCAACGATTGTCTTTGGTAGTGCTTGGTTTGGACTTTTTTCGGCATTCATGACCTTGGCTATTTTGTTTTTATCCGAAATCATGCCAAAAACCCTAGGCACTATCTATTGGCGTCAATTGGGCGGCATGGTTGCTTATTTTGTCCGCGGTATTATTTTGCTGCTCTATCCTTTGATTTGGTTCTCAGAAAAATTAACCAAACTACTGGTACGCGGTAAAGAGCCGCAAGCGTTTAGCCGCCGTGAATTTGCGGCACTCGCCAGCATCGGCGAAGAATCAGGACAGATTGATCCATTAGAGTCACGTATTATCCGTAACTTATTGGCGTTTGGGGCGATTAAAGTCGAAGACATTATGACACCGCGCTCAGTGATGTTGGCGTTTGAAGAGCATAAAACCGTCGCTGATTTATTGGTTGATCGGCCAAAACTGACCTTTTCGCGTTTGCCAATTTATGATGGCGATTTGGACAACATCACCGGTTTTGTCTTAAAAACCGACATGCTCTTAGCAAAATTTAACCATGCCGCTCATAAACCATTGACCCAGTTTAAGCGCGACATTACCTTTGTATTTTCAAAGATGAAGTTGTTTGATTTATTAGAGCTGATGCTAAAAAACCGAATTCATATCGCTATTACCGTTGGTGAGTACGGCGAAGTTAAAGGCTTGGTAACTTTAGAAGATGTGTTTGAAACTTTATTAGGGCTTGAAATTGTCGATGAGATAGATCGCGTCGAAGACATGCAAGCTTTGGCTCGGCAGATGATGGACAGACGCGTTGAGCGTTTAGGCATGAAGCTCAGCGATGATGAAAGTTATGAAGACGGTCATAATGAACATAAGCATGAGAAAAATGGTCATTAAAGATTGGATTAAGCAGATAAATGCACAGCACTGTTTTGCGTGAGATTCGCAATAATCACACAGGGTGTCACATGGCTGTGAGAATTGAGTGATAGGCTAAAACTAACATAACAATATGTCGTTAATTGACTTAAGCTTTACACACAAATAGCCTTAAACACAAAAGAATTATAAGGGCCTAATAGATTTATGTCTTAAGTCAATATATGACCATAATCTATAGCCATAATATTACTTGGCTTTAACGACACATGACGATAATGATAATAGTATTACTAAGGAATATCATGAAACGACTATGGGGAAAAGGGCTAATTGCTCTATTGATAAAAAGTGCTGGCGTGACAGCGGTAGTGGCCGCTGCTAGCGCTATAAGTATCAACGCGCAAGCGGCGACCATGAGCAATGCACTGGTACAAAACTATGCCGCTGCTATGAAGTCAGCTGCCAATAGCCAAAACTCCAACCAAGTGGCGCGCTTGGTGTCAGATGATGCGCTGATTTCGATGTCCAGAAAAGGCAAAACCACCAGCCTTGATAAAGACGCTTATCTGCAACTACTGCAAAGAAGCTGGCGTGATACGTCAAACTATCGCTACGATATTACGGTGGATAACATTGTGATTACGGGCGACCAAGCTAAAGCCAATGTCACCACCAATGAAAGCTGGGTAAAAGACGGTCAAAAAGTTTCATTTGTCACCTCATCGCGGGTCACACTGACGTTATCTACGGGTAATGCAGTGCTTCTACGCGCGGTCTCACAAGTGACCATCAACTAAAAATTAGTCATATATCAAGTTCTGTATTATGAAGTAAGCCATCAAAAGATAAGGCAAATGACTTTTTGCGCATTATCTTTACGATTAGGCTGGTTTTTGTTTGATATTGCGTACTATACTGTCGATTAACTTTATTTTATCACTTATTGTTGTTAGGAAACTTCCACTATCATGTCTACTGTGTCATCAAAATCTCGCTCCTTTATCGCTTTACCATTGACGCTGGCGGTGTCGACTTTACTTATCAGTGCTTGTAGTAATACCTCAGCGGTAAAAAAGACGGGTACGACCGGCAGCTCAGCTGTGGTTAACAAACGTCCCGCTACCCAAGTGACTAAACCAAGCACGGGCGCTGATTATTCGACAGCTTTTTTGGATGCTGAAAGCTTAGATGAGCTGGCAGATTTATTAGAAGCGACTGATATGACGATGGTTGAAGGTAATAAACTTGCTATTCAACAATATGGTGATTTGTGGAATCGCTTGCGCGCAGGCTACCGTATGAATGGTGGACGCCCTGTTTATAATCAGCGTATCGAGGCGCAAAAAGGTTGGTTTACCAGTCGCCAAGACTATCTAAACCGCTTGACCGCTCGTGCCAGTCGCTACCTTTACCATACCGTTCGAGAAGCTGAGCGCCGTAATATTCCAACCGAACTTGCGTTATTGCCAGTAATTGAGAGCTCCTACGATCCAAGTGGTACCAGTAGTGCCGCCGCAGCAGGTTTATGGCAGTTTATTCCAAGTACCGGACGCATTTATGGTCTAAATCAAACTAGCACCTATGATGGTCGCCGTGACGTGATTGAATCAACGCGTGCCGCTTACGACTTTTTGACCGCATTGCACAATCAATTTGGTAGTTGGGAGCTGGCACTAGCTGCTTATAACGCCGGTCCTGGTCGGGTGCAAAAAGCCATCGATGCCAATGCGGCGCGCGGTTTGCCAACCGATTACTGGTCGCTCAGACTACCGACTGAAACCATGAACTATGTACCGCGCTTTTTAGCGGTTGCCGAAATCGTTGCCAAGCCTGAGCAATATGGCGTCTATCTGCCTGCTATCGCTAACCGTCAGCATTTCCGTAGTGTACCGGTCAATTATGGTGTGAGCCTAGCGGAAGTGTCGCAAGTGACAGGGGTTAGTTACGATGAGTTAGAAAGGCTGAATACGGCGCTGACATCAGCGCGCGTCGACGCATCAGGGCCGCAGCGTATTATCATTCCGAACGATGTCAGCTTGACGACAGATGCTAAGCTGAGCTCGTTAAGAGGTAATGGTAGCAGTAACGTGATAGCTTCTAGTAATACGAGCACGAGTACAACGCCTAGTTATTCAGGCTCAACCACACCAAGCTACAATAATAAACCATATACCAGTAGTGGCTCGTTACCGACTACCGGCAGCGCCCTTGCAGAGTATGCCGCGAGCGCAAGCGTACCACAGCAGACCACCAGTTATATTCCGCCAACAGATTCACCGACCAGCAGCTCCGTTTATAGTAACAACAATACGGTCCGTACTGAGCCGCCGCTGACGTCTGCTGAAACCAAAAAGATTAACGCTGAGTTAAAGAGCAGTAACAGCTTACCGACCACATCGGCGCAAATCACGCAAAATAATACCATCATTCAAGAGCCGCCATTAAGTAAAGCGGAACGTGATTACATTGCCAATCAGATTCGTATTAGTACGCCTGAAACCAATGTCGTCAACGCCGATGGTAATATCAACCTATCAGCCGTTCAGACGCAGCAGTCTATTTTAGAGGCAACGGGGCAAGAGAAGAAACTGAGCTTCCCGAAAAAATCGGCTAGCAAACCAAAACCAGAAGGCACGCGTAGCACTTATACCGTCAAGCGCGGCGACACCTTGGCGAATATCGCCAGCCGTGCCGGTGTTAGCTGGCGTGATATCGCTGAATGGAACCAGATAGATGCGAGTGCCAATCTGTTGGCTGGCAGTACTTTATACCTATACAACGCCAAATCTATCGAGCCATTGAGTAGTGCGAGCAATACCACTAGCCAGCCTGAAAGCTATATCGTTCAAGGTGGCGACACGCTAATCGGTACTGCCAATCGTTTTGGCTTATCGGTGACTCAGCTCGCCACATACAATAATCTGAGCAGTAGAGCAGACTTGCTACGTGGACAAAAACTGTGGTTGGTACCTGGTAAAGTCACTGCGCCTGCTGCCACGCCTGCTGCGCCATCAACCAAACCTAGTAAATCTAGTACGGCTACCAAAAACTATAAAGTTAAGCCGGGCGATGGCTTGATTGCGCTATCTCGTCAATTTAATGTACCGACCACCACCTTGGCAAACTTAAATAATATGGGTACGACGGACTCACTATACGTCGGTCAAATCTTAAAAGTGCCTGCCAATGTAGACTTTACTGCCGCAAATACTAGCTCAAGTAGCGCTAGCAATCCTGTGAAAACCAATAGTCCTACAAGTATAGTGGCAACGACCAACTATAAGGTCAAATCGGGCGATACTTTAATCGGTATTGCAAATAGTGTCGGTATCAGTCCTGAAGAGCTAGCAGCCGTTAACCCTAACTTTGATGCTAGGGCACGCTTACAACGTGGTCAGACAATCAAAGTGCCGGTTTCAAAAGATTTGGTCGATCGTCAACTTAATGACAAAGCGGTCAGCTATAAAGTGAAATCAGGCGATACGTTAACGGGCGTGGCGCAGCGCTATAATATCGGTTTAAGTGATTTGGCCGCCGCCAATAATTTGAAAACCAATTCTAATCTGATATTGGGTCGTACGATTACCATTCCTGCAAATGGTACGGTCAGTGTTACTAGTACGTCTAACAGTAATACTAGTAGCACCAGTAACAAGAGCACCAGCAGCGCCAGTGCAGAAACCGCAAGCAGTAGCGGCAAAAAACTTGGTAATACTGAGAGCTATAAAGTAAAAGCGGGCGATGGTCTTATTGCCTTAGCGCGTCAGTTTGGGATATCGGTAGAGGATTTGGCGGCGACCAATAATTTGGCGACCAACGCCCAGTTACAACGTGGGCAGACCATCAAAGTACCAAAAGCAACCGTCAGCTATACCGTAGGCTCGGGTGACAGTTTGATTGGCCTAGCACGTAAGTATGGCGTATCTACCAAAGAGCTCGCTGATATGAACAATATCGCTGTCGATACCATGCTGCAACGCGGTCAACGTTTAACCGTACCGAATCGCTAATGTAGAATGTAGTCGCATTTGACAAATTTTAAGCATTAAAAAAAGCTGCTCTAATTAAGAGCAGCTTTTTTGTTGGCATTATTTTGTTCAAGATTTAAGACTTTATTCAAGGTTTAGAGCCTTTAGCAAAATCATATTAAACCGTTTGGGTTTTAATGGTTTCAAGATAACTTCTAATATTACTCACATAATGCATGGCCTGACCATAACGGCTGTTTGACGCTCTGTTTTCTGACAAATAAGCATATATGTTTGCCCAGCTTTTATCATCGATGCCATTGGCGCTCAATTTACGCTGGATACCTTTTACAGCATTTGGACCCATATTATAAGCGGCAAGGGCAAACCAGATGCGATCGGTTTTTGGTACATCAGCGAAATCGGCTTTCATTTGCTCCAAATAACGCGCGCCGCCACCAATACTTTGATACGGGTCAACGCGATCAGAGACGCCCATCGCCTTAGCGGTATTATTGGTCAGCATCATGATACCGCGCACGCCAGTCGGAGAGACGGCATTGGCATTTAAATGCGACTCTTGATAGCCCATGGCGACCAGTAGCTCCCAATCATGATTATAATTGCGCGCTTGCTCTTGAAACGATGACTGATAATCAGGCAACTTTTCTGTCAAGGTCTTTTTAAAATGGTCTTGGCTATAAGCGTCTTTTAATAAGTTCTGATTATAAAACGCCGCCAATTTTTGCGTGTGTTCAAGCTTAATACTATCACATAAAAAGTAACTGGCTTTTTGTGATAACGGGTCATTAGCGGAATTAAATGTCCAACTAACTTTAGGGTGTAAGCCGTTCTTAGTTAAGCTAGCATCATAGCCGCAGCTCACATTAACAGAGGCTAAGTCTAGCTGGCTTTTTAGCTGGGTGCTGGCGGTGGTCAAAGCCATATCGGCATCGCCTGATTTTAAAGCTCTGAGAGCTGCTTCTTCGCTAGCATAGGCTTTGAGATTGATGTTGACGCCAAGCCCATCTGCATAGCTACGCACTAAATCATAGCCAAAACCGTGCTGAAAGCCGTCGGTTGCAAAGTAGGTGCTGTCACCCGGTACAGCAGCAACCGTTAGAGTGTTTTCTAACATAACATGTACATAGGCGGGCACGGGCGCGTTCATCGTGGTCAAGCTCTCAGCCGGTAAAGAGAGCAGAGCGATGCTTGATACTTGTGCCAATTTCTTGGTTTTGGAAAATTTGGTTTTGGCGCAACCAGTCACTTTGATAGGTGCAACTGCTGGAACGAAGTTACTTTTGGTGTGCAGTAAGCGCTTAGATGGACGCAGTAAATAAGAAATACGGCGTTTGGCCCCTTGAGCAGATACTTTCACACGGTAAGTAATACGCTGCATGGATGTCTCCTGATTTTAGCCATCCTGCATACCATAAAAATGCTTAATCAATTTATGCGGCTTATATAGTTATAAAAAGCGTATGGCTATATAAGTGGCATAAACTGGCGTTACATTTTAGATCACATCAGCCTGATAAATAGCATAAGGTCGCTGTCATCTTGTTTACATATGGCGCTGCTAATATCAAATATATAACCATTAGCACAACCGTCTTTTTATCATTTAACGCATAGGTAGCTACTTTTTAGAAGATAAAACACGCACTTCAAACATCATTCTAAAAAAAGACGCACCACAGCGCGAAGGGTATAAATCGGATGATTCCTTCATCGCTATAAAATGAGTTAGTGATTAAAAGACTGGCTATAAAACCATATGAAACATAGGTAAGGTCATGAATAAATTATTGAGACAAATATACAGCATAAGCGCCGTACAACTGCACTTAATCGTTGCTGCGTTTATATTAATCACGAGCTACTCTTTAAATCGATTGTAGTAGAGGAGCTGGCTAATAATATGGTTTGCTCAGCGATAAAGATGAGTAATACCCCTTGTCTGCTAGCGAGTAAAAAAAACACCATCAGAGAAATTTTGCTCTAATCTTATCGCGACGCTAAAATAAAAATACTGTTTCAAAACCACTGTCTCATCAGCTAAATAAGGCAAAGAGAGTATTTAAATGATCACCGTTAAAAACCTTATTAGGGCGTGTTGAACATTGGATATAAATTTCTGGCAAAAAAAATAGCGAACGGTTAATCTTTAAGTTCTCACACAAA